>CACYDO010000251.1 GCA_902773165.1 uncultured Ruminococcus sp.
CCGCAGGAATACTGACGTATTTCAAGGGAGTTTTGTGTGCTATGACGGAAAATATACAAGCAGATTTGGTGCTGAGCCGTTAGGCGTACTTTGTGCGGTGTTGCCTTAAAAACATCATACGCGTATCACGCCGACATAATGATCTATTCCACACTTGCGTATTTCAGGAGTACATAGTCCGAAAAGATCGCTTGCACGCAGATCTATATCTATCATTCTGCGTGCTTCTGTGTTTAAATTCGCAATATCCTTAGATCTCATAACAACGGGCAGCAATGCCGTTTTTTTCATTTTTTTCAGGATCTCCGTTCCTTTGTCATTGAATGCAAGAACGCGGATATACTGCGGCTTTTTTTCGATATCGTCCTTAGTTATTCCAAGGTACGCGCAGGAAATGATCCTGCTTAGACGCGCATACGTATAGCGCTTGCATTTTATATCTGAAAGGATATCTTCTATTGTATTATTCTCACGAACGGCGCGGACTATTCTGTTTTCAAGTCCTTCGCTGACGTCGGGCAGCCTTGCAAAATCGTCCGCCGACATACTGCGCAGTATCGCCAAAATTGCGCGTTCGTTGTTTTTTATGCTTGCAGGACACAAGCCTTTTTCCCTGCAGCGGCGTATGATATCGGCAGTCGTTTCTGGAATATATTGGTTATACATCTCGCTGCCGCTCAGCAGCATTTTACGTATTGCAGAAGCGGAAATAAATCCGCCGTTCGCCGCGTCGTCATCGTGCGCCACAGTACGTCTTACGGCAAGCGTGTTAAATGCACCGTTTGCAGCTCTCAGGTATTCCACCGCTAAAGTATCGTTTGGAGATGAAAAAATTTCAGCGAGATCGTTTTTTCCGCTTTCTTCAAGCGCCGAGCGTATCGCACGAGGATAGCTGTATCCCATTGCTGTGTATTTTGATATCTCAACATTCTCCAAAGCTTCTGCGGCGTTTTCCAGAGAATGTACATCGGCGCACTCCGACCCAAAGCACAGAGTATCGACGCAGCCGCAGGCTTTCAGCGTTTCCACCGCGCCGCAGGCAAATCTCTGAGCGCTTGCGCACGCAAACACCTGCGGAAGCTCAGCTACCAGATCGACGCCTGCACGCACAGCGGCTTCTGCGCGCTCATGCTTAGGCAAGATCGCACATTCTCCGCGCTGCATAAAGCTTCCGCTCATAACGGCGATAATATGAGAAGCGCCGTTTTTCCGCGCCTGCTCGATAAGATACCTGTGTCCGTTGTGAAACGGGTCGTACTCGGCGACTATTCCGGTTAAAGAAAAATCATTTTCCATGCTTCTCTCCGTTAGTGGATCGGAAGGAAAATAAATATAACGGCGATCACCAATAAAACTATACCGATCACCCTGAAAACAGTTACCAAAATATCAAGAGCACCGTCCGGGGCATAATACTCCTGAGTATTGTCGGGATTAAGGAAAATAGTAGTTTCCTCTCCGATTTCAGGATAGATGCTTGAGTATGTATTATTCGATCTTGTTTCTGTTTTTCCGTCAAGAACGATCTCGTATACAGGCGAATAAAGTGTTCCGTTATCGCCGTCCGTTTCCTTGAGATCAACTACAACGGCAGAAACCTCCATTGTGCAGCGTTCCTGCTTCGCCGTTATAATTCCCGGAACGAGAAATGCGAAAATGCTGCCTACTAAAATAAATACAAACGCAAAAACTGCTTTAAAAATAACAATATTTCTTCTCTTGCTTCCCTGCATTATTATTCCCTCCTAAAAATCCAGCTTTCCTCTTTAAATCTAAGAGCCTGCTTAGTATCTTGACGTGCGCAGATTTTTGAGCAAATTTTTTCGATAACGAGGAAAAGGGTGCAGGAATACTGACGTACCTCAAGGGCACTTCCTTCGGGCGTATTACAAGCCCTTTTGACGAAGTTACCGGGAAAATTTGCCAAAAAGATGTGTGCGAAAAAATACTGAACAGGCTCTAATGGAAGCTTTTGTATTAATCCAAAATAAGGTCAATGCTGCTGTATCTTACGCAGCTGATCACAAGACTTACTATCGTGATCAATACGCCTGCCGCTATACCCACAAGATACAAACGACTTTCCCCTGTGATTATCGCGAATACGCTTACGTATGTGTAGGGTGAAAGAAGCTTCAATACGCTGAGCGACTTTGACATCGAACCGATAAGACCAAACAGCACAGTTACTGTAACAACAACAGCCGATATAGACGACGCCTGCGAACCGCTGTTCATAAACGTTGCAAGCAGGAACGACATCGACAGATAGATTATCTCTATCAGGAAGAATGCCGCAACAGCAAGTCCTACCTTACCAAGATATGCCATCTTGTTGTTTGAGTAAAGCACCGCTACCGAAACGAGAGCCACAACGATATTGTAGAAGAACAGCGTGGCGATCTGCGCAGCATAGCTTGTAAGCACAGCGCATGTTCTCGAAACAGGCAAAGAATAGATAAACGTGATATCGTTGTCGCCTCTGCCGTTTGTATTAGCCGAAGCGCCGAGATAGCTTGCGTATATGCAGCCAACGATCAGCATAAGCTGCATGCATACTCCGAAATTAACGCCAAAATCCTTAAAATCGGGCGTTTCTACGATCGCACCCGAATCCGATGATAAACCGGGCATTGAAGCCATCATATCGCTGATGAAATCCGGAAGACCTGCACTCAGCAGATTTGAAAACATGACGATGATAAGAATAAATACGCAAAGAGAAATTGTAGACCACACAAGGAAGTTCTTCGTTCTTCCTCTGAGCTTATAGCCCATCATCGGCATGGAAAAATACTCATTCATCAGTTGTCACCTCCGTTTTCCTGCTCCATCTTCTTCTCATAGTACCTCACCAGCGCGTCTCCGAGCGACGGAAGCGTGATCTGAAGATCGTCAAGACGATAATGCGAAAGCGCACCGACAAGATCGTTGATATCCTTTTTGTAGAGGAACGAAATGTAACCGTTGTCCTCCGTCACCTCGGTAATACGGAACAGCGTGTAAAGTGCAGAAAGATCTTCGCTCGTCTTAACGCTGACTCTTCTTGTGTCGCTTTTCAGCAGAACCTTCTTTTCGGAGATCTCAAGCAGCGAGCCTTTTCTCATTATCGCAATACGGGAGCATATCTGCTGGAGAAGATCAATATTTCTGTCGCTGATAACAACGGTAACGCCTTCCTTGTTGAGATCAAGAAGATAATGCGCAAGCTTGTTTTTTGTATCCTTGTCAAGAGCAACAAAGGCGTTGTCCATAATTACAAGCTTTGGATTTCCCATCAGCGCGATGACAATAGCGATCTTTTTTCTGCACGAAAGCGGAAGACTGCTGACGCGCTTGTTTTTATCTACATTAAAATGCTTGCAAAGTGACATGACCGCCTCGTTGTCGGTAACGCCCTTGATCTTTGCAGCCGTTTTAATAACGTCTATTGCCCTCATTGTATCACAGTAGGTCGGATTTGACGGCATAAAACCAATACTGCGCTTTTTATCCACGGTAAGCGCTGACGATTTCTTTCCCATCACCGTGATAGTTCCGCTCGTAGGACGGATAAAATCCATGATAAGATTTATCATCGTACTTTTTCCGCTTTTTTTCGGCCCTGCGATACCGAAAAAGTCGCCTTCATGAACAGCAAACGTAGTATCGCCAAGCGCAGGCCTCTTTGTATAGTATTTGGAAACCTTGTCCAGCGTAATAATAGCCAATTCGGGAACTCTCCTTTTCTTTAAAAATAATATATAAAACCTTATGTTCTATTTTATTATTGATCCATATTTCTCTTCTTCATACAGCCACGCCTTTTTCAAAAAGCATTTCAATACACAAACCATAAATCATACAAACCACAAGTCGCGGCTTTAGCTTACAGTCACTTGCAAACTACGGCGGAACTGCCTGTCGACGCTCGTCGACCGGAATTGCCTGTCAGCGCTTGCCGTAATGAAATTGGTACAGATATTTTTAACCACAAGTCGCGG
>CACYDO010000252.1 GCA_902773165.1 uncultured Ruminococcus sp.
ATGCCGGTATGGTGGAATTGGCAGACACAAGGGACTTAAAATCCCTCGGAGTAAAATCCGTGCCGGTTCGAGTCCGGCTACCGGCACTGAAAAGCGGCTTGAATCTAAAGGATTCAAGCCGCTTTTTTGATTGCCTTAAACTAAAATATGATTTATATCGGCTAGTTATCTCTGTTATGAGAGCTATACTGCATGATTTTCACAGTGTCATTCTCAATTCGATAAACAATACGGATGCAGTCATCTATTCTTCTGCTCCAATACCTTAGATTTTCAAAACTCCGGCGGAACTGTCAGCGACAACACGCTGTAGGAAAAATCGTAACAAAATTTTAACATAGAAATTTCAAAATTCTATTGACTTTTATAGTGTAAATAAGGTAATATAGAAATGGTCAATATAATTACGGTGGATAGGTGTGCTTTATTTTGGTAAAATTGCTGTCGAAAGGGTGAACATGTATTGGATATTCGCGCCGCTAACAGCATTAAAAGAATTACCGACGCATTTATTGAAATGCGTAAGAGAAAATCGCTTGAATCCATCTCCGTTACCGCGCTCTGCAAAGCGGCAGGAGTTAATAAATCTACCTTTTATGCCCATTTTCAGGACATCTATGACCTTACAGACAAGCTGGAAACAAAGATCATTCAGGATATCATCTCTTTGGTCGATCTTCCCGATGATGTTGCCGTCAATGGTCAGGTCGCTACAGAGGCTGTCTTTAATGCGTACCTCGCCAATGCCGAAATAGTCAATATTGTTTTTACAGGCTCGCGCGCGGCTCTGCTTCCGCAAAAAACAGAAGCAGTTCTCAAAGAAACAATTTACTCAATTCACCCCGAATACCGCGAAGATCTTGAGATAAATGTTATGCTCTCTATGATGATCTACGGCGGATTCTATGCGTTCAAAACAAATGACGCATACGACGCAAAAAAGGTCGTGGAGATAATTGGTCGCTACAACACAAAAATACGTTAAAAGAATTTTGCAATTTATGAATAATTTGTTAATTCTCCGACTGCTGTAGTATATTGTTGGTTGCAAATCTCATGAATTTTATGTATCATTAACATAAAGAAAGATCATACAAAAATTAAACACATTCAGCTAAAGAAAGTCAGAAAAACGAAAATTTATTATTTCAGAAAAGAGGGGTACACTATGGCTCAGAATCCTGACATGTATTCGCAGCTTGAGCTTTTCCTTTCGGGAAAATCAACTCATGCTTACAAATTTTTAGGTTCGCATTTCATGAGCATCGCCGGCAGAGACGGAGTTGTGTTCAGAGTATGGGCGCCCAACGCAAAGAGCGTTGCAGTTGTCGGTGACTTCAACAATTGGGACGAAAACGCAAACTACATGTACCGCATGCTCGGTACGGGCGTATGGGAAACGTTCATTGAGGGCATCTCCGAATATGATAACTACAAATACAGCGTAGAAACGCCGTGGGGTGACCGTCAGCAGAAGGCTGACCCGTATGCATTCCATGCGCAGACTCGTCCGGAAAACGCTTCTAAGGTCTACGATATCGACGGATATGAGTGGAACGACAGCGAGTGGTATGAGTATCAGAAGGCTAATCCGCATAAGAATCAGCCTATCAACATCTATGAGGTCAACGCAGGCTCGTGGAAAAAGAACGAGGACGGTACTTTCTTCTCATACCGTCAGCTTGCAGAAGAGCTTGTTCCTTATGTAAAGAAAATGGGCTTTACTCACATTGAGTTCATGCCTCTTACAGAGTTCCCGTTTGACGGCTCCTGGGGCTATCAGGTAACGGGTTACTATGCCGCAACCTCACGTTACGGTACACCGAAGGATCTTATGTATTTCGTTGACGAATGCCATAAGGCAGGCATCGGCGTTATTCTCGACTGGGTACCGGCTCACTTCCCGAAGGACGCTCACGGTCTTGCGCGCTTCGACGGTACAGGCTGCTACGAGTATGAAGACTGGAGAATCGGCGAACACAAGGAGTGGGGTACGTATATCTTCAATTTCGGCAGATACGAAGTAAAGAGCTTCCTCATTTCTTCCGCTAACTTCTGGGTTGAAGAATTCCACTTTGACGGAATCAGAGTTGACGCAGTTGCTTCTATGCTCTATCTCGATTACAACCGTAAGGACGGCGAGTGGCTGCCCAATCAGTACGGCGGAAGAGAAAACCTCGTTGCAGTTGAGTTCCTGCAGGAGCTTAATACAATGATGCATGAAAATCACCCGTATTCAATGATGATCGCCGAGGAAAGCACAGCTTGGGCGAACGTTACGGGTTATCCTATAAAGGATTACGGTCTTGGCTTCGATTACAAGTGGAATATGGGTTGGATGAACGACATGCTCCGCTACATCGAGGAAGATCCACTGTGGAGAAACTGGCATCATAACGAGCTGACATTCAGCCTTATGTACGCGTTCTCCGAGAACTTCATTCTCCCGATCTCACACGATGAGGTCGTATACGGAAAGGGCTCGCTCATCAACAAAATGCCCGGCAGCTATGAGATGAAATTCCAGGGTATGAGAGGATTCCTCTCATTTATGATGGCTCACCCCGGCAAGAAGCTTCTCTTCATGGGCTCTGATATCGGTCAGTTTGACGAGTGGAACGCTGAGGCTCAGCTGCAGTGGAATCTGCTTGATTACGATAAACACAGAGATCTTAACCACTTCGTTGCCGAGCTGAACAAGTTCTACAAGGAAGTTCCGGCAATGCACGAGAACGACTACGACTGGAACGGCTTCCGCTGGGTAGCTCTCGAAGACGCAGAAAGAAGTATTATTGCATTCAGACGTATCGCTTACGACGGCTCTGAGGTTCTCGTTGTGTGCAACTTCCAGCCTATCACAAGAGAGCATTACAGAGTTGGCGTGCCGAAGTACGGTATCTATAAGGAGGTTCTCAACTCCGAAAGCACAGAGTTCGGCGGCTGCGGCATAGGCAACAGCGGCGAGCTTAGGGCCGAGATGATAAACTTCAATAATCTCGATCAGTCTATTGACCTGACTATTCCTCCGCTTGGCGTTCTCTACATTACGCTTGACAAGGAGCTTCCCGTTCCTGTTGTTGAGAAGAAGGAAGAGAAAAAGGAAAAGAAGACTGCCAAAAAGTCTTCCAAGTCAAAGGCTAAGGCTGACAAGGCAGAAAAAGCCGAAAAGGCTGAAAAGGAAGAAGCTGCTGAAAAGGCAGAGGAAAAAGCAGCAGAAGCTGCACCTGCCGAGGAAGCAAAGGCTGAGTAAAAATCTTATACTAACTAAAAAAATTCGCCGGACTTCATGTCCGGCGTTTTTTGCTGCGTCATTTTCTATTATAAAAACTTTTGTAACATTCAGGATTCCTCCGCTTAGCTGCGCGCTCCCTGCTGACGTAACATTATACGAGTTAATTTGGATTATTCAATTGCCGCATTAATAAATTCCACAAGCCTTTCGCATGTGCTCTTAAAATTATTGATAAATCATTGCCTAAGTAATAAGTTATCTGTAAACTAAAAAATTGATCTCCGCGAATGCAGCTATATTCGCGGAGACCAATTTCCCTTCACAACAGAGTAAAATCGGAACTGCCTCCCGGCGCTTGCCGGGCGGAGCTGCCTCCGGGTGCCTACCCGGCGGCGGAGTCGTCAAATTCACTGACGAGGCTGGAGACTGTTTGCTTTGCGTCACCGTAGATCATTACGGTGTTGTCGTTGGTGAAGAGCGGATTTTCAACGCCCGAGAAGCCTGTTCCTTTACCTCTTTTTAGTACGAATACAGTTCTTGCTTCAAATGCATTGATTATCGGCATGCCGTACAGCGGCGAGGTTTCGTCAGTAAGCGCGGACGGGTTTACTACGTCGTTTGCACCGATAACGATCGCGACATCTGTGCTGCCCATCTGCGGATTCATTTCATCTGCCGTTTTCAGCTGCTCGTAGGGCACGTTTGCTTCTGCAAGAAGTACGTTCATATGACCCGGCATACGACCTGCTACCGGGTGGATCGCAAAGCTTACCTCTGCGCCGTTTTCTTCAAGCTTGTCGCAAAGCTCCTTTACTGCGTGCTGCGCCTGTGCTACAGCCATGCCGTAGCCGGGAATAAATACAACGCTCGAAGCCGCTTCGAGTATAAGATATGCGTCCTCAACAGACATGCTCTTCGGCTCTTTCTGCTCGCCCGAAGCGCCCTTCTTAGCAGACGCGCCGAAGCTGCCGAACAGCAGGCTGTAAAGCGTTCTGTTCATCGCCTTACACATGATGAGAGTAAGAATTAAACCTGAAGTACCTACTAAGCAGCCCGAAACTACAAGTACGGAGTTCGAGATCGACAGACCTGCAAACGCTGCCGCAAGTCCCGAAAATGCGTTAAGCAGTGAAATAATTACCGGCATATCGCCGCCGCCGATAGCAACGACCATCGTAAAACCAAGAATAAGATAAGCTGCCGTGACGATAATAATACCGATCAAGCCGATATCGGGAGTAACTACTCCTGCAATTTGCAGCGCATAAATGATAACGCCGCAAAGACCTGCTGCGGCAAGAAGTCCGTTTATGAAATTCTTGCCCGGAATAGTGATGTTCTTCTTGAACATCTTGCCCGAAAGCTTACCCCACGCAACGACCGAACCGGTAAACGCGATCGCGCCGATCGCAACGGTAAGTCCGAGCGCAATACTTGAAAATACATTGATACTCTTGTCGGTCATGTACTGAGTAAGTGCAACGAGCAGAGATGAAAGACCGCCGAAGCCGTTAAACAGCGCAACAAGCTGCGGCATACCGGTCATTTCGACTTTTTTAGCCCACACCGCGCCGATCACCGCGCCGAGGGCGATAGCTGCCGCCGTCCAGATGTACGCGTTGTGGAGCGGATCTGCTGTGAGCGTATCGGTCACATTTTTCTCAAAAAGAACTGTAACGACCGCGATAAGCATACCGACAGAGGACAGTCTGTTGCCCTTTCGCGCCGTATCGGCCTTGCCAAGAAGCTTGATTCCCCTGATGAAAAGAATAGAGGAGATCATGTATAATACAGTTGTCGAAACAACTCTTATGCTTTCAAAATTCACTTCTTCTTGTCTCCCTTCTTCTTAAACATTTCGAGCATTCTGTCCGTAACGAGATAGCCGCCGACAACGTTGATCGCTGCAAGAACGATCGCCGCAAAGCCGCAGATATTGCTTACCATGCCTTCTGTGTGAAGCGCAACGGCAGTTGCCGAAACAGCGCCGACGATAGTAATGCCCGAAATCGCGTTTGTACCCGACATCAGCGGAGTGTGCAGCTGAGAGGGTACTTTAGAGATCAGCTCTACGCCGAGAAAACCGGCTATTACAAATACAAAAACAAGCAGAAGAATTTCTCCGATTGCCATATTTTTCTTTCCTTTCTCAA
>CACYDO010000253.1 GCA_902773165.1 uncultured Ruminococcus sp.
TTCACTCTTGCGAATATGACGAGCGGTGTAGGCTACGCAGCAATAGTTATTATAGGAAACATTTTCGTTATGGGCCTTGAAGCACTTCTGGTATGTATCCAGGTACTCAGACTTGAATTCTACGAGATGTTCGGACGCTTCTACAAGGGCAGCGGCAGAGAGTTTAAGCCCGTTGCGTCTCTTGCGGAGGCTGAGTAAACATTTAATTATATGACAATTAACAGACGGTCGCCGGCAGATCGGCAAAAATACCGGACGGCGGCGAGCTGTTTTAATGGAGGAATTTATTATGGATTATGTATTAATGGCTGTACCTGTAGTTTTTGGCATTGTTTCCGTACTTCTTGCCGACAGAGCGGTTAAGAAGGGCTGTAAGAAGAAGAAGGCTCTTTATATGCAGCTTGCTTCGTTCTGCGCAGTATTTCTTGTATGCTTCCTTTGCCCGATGGTAGCAAGCGCAGCAGAGGCAACAGAAGCTGCACAGACAGCGTCGGCTGCTGCAAGCTCGATGGGTATGGGTCTTATCGGCGCAGGTCTTGCAACGGGCTTCTCATGTATCGGCGGCGGTATCGCTGTTGGTTATGCAGCTCCTGCAGCTATCGGCGCAACAAGCGAGGATTCGAAGAACTTCGGTAAATCGCTTATCTTCGTAGCACTCGGCGAGGGCGTTGCTCTCTACGGAATGCTCGTATCAATTCTTATTCTCTCAAAGCTTGGTTAACGGCAAGGAAAGTGAGATCATGAAGTTTTATCTGTTAAGCGACAACGTCGATACGCAGATGGGAATGCGCCTGGCAGGGATAGATGGAATCGTTATCCACACCGAAGAAGAGGTGCGCAAAAATCTCAGCGAGGTCATAAAGCGCGAAGACGTTGCAGTTGTTCTCATGACGCACAAGCTTGTGGAGCTTTGCCCCGAGCTTGTGATGGATTACAAGCTCAATCTGCGCCGGCCGCTTATCGTGGAGATACCCGACCGACACGGAAACGGGCGTACAAGTGATTCGATCACGAAATATGTAAAAGACGCGATCGGCGTAAAGCTGGACTGATACTGGATTCTGATAAAATTATTATCGGAAATAAGTAGGATCATTTATTAATTGGAGTGCATTGCTATGATAGATGCAAACAGCAAGACAAACAGCTTCTTAGAGGCGATCGAGCAGTACGCCGAGCAGCAGCGCTCAGAAATGCGCGCCGAGGTAGAGGCCTTTCGCGAGGAGCAGCTGAATGCTGCCAACGAAGAGGGTACTGCGGCAGCATTCGCCTTTATTCAGGAGCAGAAGCAGAATTTTAAGGCTTCACTGGCAAAGGAAAAGGCTTTGAAGGAAACTCAAAAAAAGCGCGAGCTTTTTGAGAAGCGCAGCAAGATGGCGCAGGAAGTCTTTGATGAAGCGAAAAAAAAGCTTGAAGAATTTACTAAGACAAAACAATATAAAGAGTATATCGCGACGTCTGCGCGGTTGATGAGCGATCGCCTTAACGGCAGACGCGCCACGGTACATATCCGCAGGCAGGATCAGACTTATATTTCTATGATCCGGCAGATACTTCCCGACTGTGAGATCAGCTTTGACGAAGAGATCAAACTCGGCGGCATAAGCTGCGTCTGCGAAGAGCTT
Organism: uncultured Ruminococcus sp.; assembly: GCA_902773165.1. Taxonomy (GTDB): domain Bacteria; phylum Bacillota; class Clostridia; order Oscillospirales; family Acutalibacteraceae; genus RUG592. Next base: position 1,626 of record CACYDO010000253.1, read on the forward strand.
TCGATCATCATCGACGATACGCTCGACGCTAAATTCGAAGACAGAAAAAGAATTTTTGTCGAAACGTCGGGATTGACGGTTGAAAGCTAAGACAGGCAGGTGTGGCGCAATTGGAAAATAAAGATGTAATTTTTGGAATAAACGGACCTGTCGTTACCGTAAAGGGCAGCCGCTCATTTTCAATGATGGAAATGGTTTACGTAGGCGATAAGAAGCTTGTCGGCGAGGTCATCAGGCTTTCTGCCAATGAAACAACGATACAGGTCTACGAGGAAACGACCGGACTAAAGCCGGGCGACGCCGTTGTCGGAACGGGGGCGCCTATGAACGTCGTTCTCGGTCCCGGTATAATGGACAATATTTTTGACGGTATCGAACGACCGCTCGCCGCTATCGAGGAGAAATCCGGCAGCGTGTTCATTTCGCGCGGCGTATCCGTTCCGTCACTTGACGAAAATAAAAAGTGGGACGTACATATCACGGTCAAAAAGGGCGATAAGCTCAGCGGCGGCGATATTTATGCAACGCTCCCCGAAACAAGAATAATCGAACACAGAGCTCTCGTTCCGCCGTATATTTCGGGTGAGGTAATCAAGGTGATGCCCGACGGAAAGTACAGGATCAATGATACTGTTGCCGTTTTGAAGGACGCCGACGGAAAGACTCACGATCTGACGCTTTGTCAGCAGTGGCCTATCAAAACTCCGCGTCCCGTTAAGGTAAAGCTTCCTGGCGATATTCCGCTTATCACAGGTCAGAGAGTCATCGACACTCTTCTTCCTATCGCAAAGGGCGGTACGGCTGCGATCCCGGGCGGATTCGGCGCAGGAAAAACGATGACGCAGCACCAGCTTGCAAAGTGGTGTGACGCAGATATAATCATATACATCGGCTGCGGCGAGCGCGGCAACGAGATGAGCCAGGTACTCCAGGAGTTCAAGGAGCTTATAGACCCGAAATCAGGCAGACCGATGACAGACAGAACGGTGCTTATCGCGAATACTTCGAATATGCCCGTTGCTGCGCGTGAGGCTTCTATCTATACGGGAATTACTCTTGCGGAGTACTACCGTGATATGGGTTACCACTGCGCTATCATGGCTGATTCGACATCGCGTTGGGCAGAGGCTCTCAGAGAAATTTCCGGACGTCTGGAGGAAATGCCTGCCGAGGAAGGTTTCCCGGCATATCTTCCTTCACGTTTGTCCGACTTCTATGAGCGTGCCGGCAGAGTAGAAACCTTGGGCGGAAAACAGGGGTCTGTTACCGTCATCGGCGCGGTATCGCCGCAGGGCGCAGACTTCTCCGAGCCTGTAACGCAGAATACGAAGAGATTTACGCGCTGCTTCTGGGCGCTTGATAAGGCTCTTGCATATGCGCGTCATTATCCGGCTATCAACTGGATGACGAGCTACAGCGAGTATTTCACCGACCTCGACCCGTGGTATGAGGAAAAGCAGGGCAAGGATTTTATTGAATACAGAAATAAGATCACCGCGATACTCCAGGAGGAAAACAGCCTTATGGAGATCGTAAAGCTGATCGGCGCAGACGTTCTGCCCGACGATCAGAAGCTTATTATAGAAACAGCTAGAGTTATTCGCGTAGGTTTTCTCCAGCAGAACGCTTTCCATAAGGACGATACGTTCGTTCCGCTTGAAAAGCAGAAGCTTATGATGAAGACGATAATTCATCTTCACGAGGTGTCGAAGGGTATAATAGCAAGAAATATTCCGCTTTCGCGTATTATCTCGCTCGGACTTTTCGACAAGCTTACGAAGATGAAGTACGATATCCCCAACGATAAGCTTGAAATGTTCGATGAATATGAAAAGCAGATCGACGAAGCGCTCAATACAACTCTGACCGCAGAGTTTAATTGAACGGGAAAGGACTGAAACGAAGTGGTTTTAGATTACGTAGGCGTAAAGGAAATAAACGGTTCACTGATAGTTCTTGACGGAGTTAAAGGCGCTTTTAATGAAGAGATCGTAGATATCAGACTTGACAACGGAACAACGCGTCAGGGAAGGATCGTGCAGATGGACGGCGAGAGGATCGTTGTTCAGGTGTTCGAAAGCACAAAGAGCATTTCGCTCGTAAATACAAAGACTCGTCTTACAGGAAGACCGATGGAAATGCCGCTGTCGAAGGAGATAATCGGAAGGATTCTCAACGGCTCCGGCAAGCCGATCGACGGACTGGGAGACATTTATCCGCAGAAAATGGGCAATATCAACGGCACGCCGCTTAACCCCGTGTCACGCGTATACCCGAAGAATTACATAAACACAGGTATTTCTACCATAGATACATTGATAACTCTGATAAGAGGGCAGAAGCTGCCTATCTTTTCCGGCTCGGGCATGAAGCACAACGAGCTTGCCGTTCAGATCGTTCGTCAGGCGAAGATCGCCGATGATAACGGTCAGGGCTTCTGCGTTGTATTCGCCGCAATGGGCGTAAAGAACGATGTAGCTGATTATTTTAAGCGCAGCTTTGAGGATTTCGGCGTAATGAACCGAGTAGTCATGCTGCTGAATCTTGCGAACGATCCTATTATCGAAAGAATACTTACGCCGAAATGTGCGCTTACCGTGGCGGAGTATCTTGCTTTTGAACATGACATGCAGGTTCTCGTTATCATGACGGACATGACGTCCTATGCCGAGGCGCTCAGAGAGTTCAGTTCATCTAAGGGTGAAATTCCCGGAAGAAAGGGCTTCCCGGGATATCTTTACTCCGACCTTGCTTCGCTCTATGAGCGTGCCGGAATGGTTAAGGGCAGCAAGGGCAGCGTTACGCAGATCCCGATTCTTACAATGCCGAACGACGATATTACTCACCCTGTTCCTGACCTTACGGGATATATCACAGAGGGTCAGATCGTTCTGAGCAGAAGTTTACAGGGTCAGGGCATATATCCGCCGATCGACGTTCTGCCGTCGCTTTCGCGACTGATGAAGGACGGTATCGGAGAAGGCTACACAAGAGCCGAGCACCAGGATCTTGCGAATCAGCTGTTTTCCTCTTATGCGAAGGTTATCGACGCGCGTTCGCTTGCAAGCGTTATCGGCGCTGAAGAGCTTTCGCCGATCGACAAGAAGTATCTTGAATTCGGCGACGCATTTGAGAA
>CACYDO010000254.1 GCA_902773165.1 uncultured Ruminococcus sp.
ATACGACAGTATGCCTGCGAGATTTCTGTACACTCTGACGAAAAAATCTACTGCGCATCTTCGGCACTATATTTGTGCGGTATTGCCTTAGAAAAAATCTCTCCGCTGCGAAACGGAGAGATTTTTTTCGATATCTGCAATATTATATTTACACAAGCTCCCCCAACGGGTCGCAGTCAAGCGTGTCAAAAATGCGAACCTTGACTATCTCGCCGGGCTGAGGCTTTCTTTCTTCCGAAACAAAAAATACCTTTCCGTCAACCTCGGGCGCGTCGGCTCTGCTTCTTCCGAAAAAGCACTCCGCATATCGGTCGAAGCCTTCAACAAGAACTTCGATTTCCGTATTGATCAGCTTTTCATTATAATTGTCCATTACAAGCTGCTGATGTTCCATGAGTATCTCGGCTCTGTGCTGCTTTACGTCGTCGTCGATCTGATCCTTCATGCGCGCGGCAGGCGTATCCTCCTCGCAGGAATATGGGAAACAGCCCATGCGCTCAAAGCCGATCTCCTTTGCAAACTGCGCAAGCTCTTCAAACTGTTCCTCTGTTTCGCCGGGGAATCCCGTAATAAACGTCGTTCTCAGAACAATTCCGGGAATCCTTTCGCGCAGCTTCTTTATCAGAGCTGTAAGCTCCTCGCGGCTGCCGCCCCTGCCCATGCGCTTCAATACATTTTCGTCGCAGTGCTGGAGAGGAATATCCATATACTTCACAAGCTTGTCTTCCTCTGCAAAAACGTCGATAAGCTCGTCGGTGATCGCTTCGGGGTAGCAATACAGAACGCGTATCCACTCCAGTCCTTCTACCTTGCAAAGCTTTCTGAGCAGATCGGCAAGCTTGTATTCGCCGTAAAGATCAACGCCGTATTTCGTTGTATCCTGAGCGATAACAATAAGCTCCTTAACGCCGTTTTTTGCAAGAGCTTTTGCTTCCTCTACAAGATTTTCAGGCTCACGGCTGCGGTATCCTCCGCGTATCATCGGGATAGCACAGTATGTGCAGTGATTGTCGCAGCCCTCGGCTATTTTCAGATATGCATAGTAATATTCTGTACTCTGAATCCTGCCGCCTTCAAGCGGAAGCTTGCGCTTGTCGGGAAATTCCTCAACCTTATCTTTTTCAAGAACGCGTTCCACTACCTTTGCAATATTGCCATTGCCTCCTATGCCAACAACGGCGTCAAGCTCGGGCAGCTCCTTCAGCATCTGATCGCGGTAGCGCTCCGCCATACAGCCTGTCGCGATAAGAGCCTTTATTTTGCCCTCTTCCTTAAGCTTGGCAAGCTCCAGTATCTCGTCTATGCTTTCCTGCTTTGCACTTTCAATAAAGCCGCAGGTGTTAATGATCGCTACATCGGCAAGAGCCGGATCGTCGTTGAGCTTATAGCCTGCTTCGCGAAGCGAGTGCAGCATCATTTCCGCGTCTACACGGTTTTTCGCACAGCCCAGGCTGATAATTCCGACGGATTTCTGCATAATAGTTCCTCCGATCGTTTATTCGACATATTCTTCCAACGCCGCCTTGATGTCACTCCAGGAATAGCCGAGCCGCTGGAGTGCAGCTACTGTTCGGCGGCGGTCTTTTTCGTCTTCAAGTTTATTTATGTATTTCTTCTCAATAAGCGCACAGATCTGCTCCACAGGGTCGATCTCGATCTCGTCAAGAACAGCTTCGGCAAGCTCTCTGTCTATGCCCTTTTCCATCAGCTTGTACATTGCGCCGCGCTTCGACATTTTTTTCAGTTGGATAAGGTCATGAGAAAGACGGCGCGCATATTTTTCATCATCGATCAGGCCAAGCTCCTCCATTCGGTCGCAGACCTCCTCTGCAACGTCCTCGTTAGCTTCTGCCTTCAGCTTTTCAAGAAGCTTTTTGCGCGAATAGTCACGTCCCGACAAAAGCCACAGCGCTCTTTCCTTAGAGCGCTTGCGGTCGGAAAGCATTATCAGCTCGTGCAGCTCCTCGTCGTCAAGCTCCGCGCCCGGTTTTACAACGTTTTCGGCTAAGACCTGAGCGTCAAGCTTCATCGCATATTCGCCGTCAATATACACGCTGCAAAGCTTCTTTCTTGCAGGAACAATATCGGTGATCTTCATTATTCGTCTACCGTAATATCAATGCTGCTGTCGCTTGATTTCTGCGGCTTTGCATCTATCGGCTCTTCCGTTTCGATAACGTCGGCATTCTCGGGAACAGCTTCTTCCTTATCGCCCTTCTTGCCCTTGCCTGATTTGAATGTCTTGCTGCCCTTTACAAGCGGCTTCGTCGCGATCTCCTCGGATTTCGCCATAATAGCCTTTTCAAGCTCCTCGGCAAGCTCGTGATCCTCTAGCAAAAGCTGCTTTACCTTGTCGCGGCCCTGAGCAAGACGTCTGTCACCGTAGCTGAACCACGAACCGGATTTCGTTATGATATCGGCTCTTACGCCCAGATCTACGATCTCGCCTTCCTTAGATATGCCCTTACCGTACATAATATCAAATTCTGCCTCTCTGAACGGAGGAGCGACCTTGTTTTTAACGACCTTTACCTTCGTATGAGATCCGACCATTTCTCCGCCGACCTTGATTGTTTCAACCTTTCTGATGTCAAGGCGAACAGAGGAGTAGAATTTCAGCGCTCTGCCGCCGGGGGTTACCTCGGGGCTGCCAAACATTACGCCGACCTTTTCACGCAGCTGGTTGATAAAAATAGCTACACAGTTGCTCTTAGAGATCGCGCCGGTAAGCTTTCTGAGCGCCTGCGACATAAGTCTTGCCTGCAAGCCGACGTGGGAATCTCCCATTTCACCTTCGATCTCAGCTTTGGGAACGAGCGCCGCTACCGAGTCAACGACAATTACGTCAATTGCGCCGGAACGAACAAGAGCTTCCGTGATCTCAAGCGCCTGTTCGCCTGTATCGGGCTGAGAAACGAGAATGGAATCAATATCTACTCCGAGCGCAGCAGCATAAACAGGGTCAAGCGCATGCTCAACGTCGATAAATGCGACTGTGCCGCCCAGCTTCTGACCCTCTGCAATGCAGTGGAGTGCAAGCGTTGTTTTACCGGAGCTTTCCGGTCCGTACATCTCGATGATCCTTCCGCGCGGAAGGCCACCGATTCCAAGCGCGATATCAAGCGAAAGAGAGCCTGTCGAGATCGCGTCAACCTTCATTGCTTCTTTCTGACCCAGGCGCATGACAGCGCCCTTTCCGAAATCCTTCTCTATTTGTGCAAGCGCGGTTTCAAGCGCTTTATTTTTATCCATTGCCATAATCGTCATATCCTTTCGGGATTTGTTGTTTTTTATATTATTATCTACAGCATTGTCGCTGATTAAAATTATAAAGCAATTTATACGCTGTGTCAAACATAATTTTGCTTATTTTCGAACAAATATTCACTTTTCTGCATTTACCACAATTATTGCTTAATCTTTTGCGATATATTTAGTTGTTTATACAATGCCCGAAAACAAAAATTCCCCTTAACAGAACACAATAAAAAGTAAAAAAAGCGCGGAGACCAATTCACTATCACAAAAAAGTGAGATCGGAACCGGCAGCGGCGACACGCCGCCCGTAGGTTACTCGTTTATAGCCTTGGAGATCAAGGACATAGCCGATGTTGTAAAACCCGTTTGCCTGCATGTCGGCGGAGACAGGTTCATGTTCGTCCTCACCCGTTTCGTATACGAGAGCACCGCCGTCCTTCAGCTTCGTCTTCCACTTTTCCGTGATTATCCTGTAAAAATATAAGCCGTCTTCGCCGCCGTCAAGCGCCATGCGCGGTTCAAATGCAAGTTCACGCTGCAATGTGTCGATCTGCTTCGTTATTATATACGGAGGATTTGAAACTATAATGTCAAAGCTGCCGTCTTCAAAATTCACGTAATCCTTCGTAACATCGCCCTTTACCGCCGTTACGTTGTCGGCGTGGTTGAGCGCTATGTTCTTTTCAAGATAGGAAAATGCGCTGTCGGAGAG
>CACYDO010000255.1 GCA_902773165.1 uncultured Ruminococcus sp.
AAATATATTTCACCTCCGTATACAACGGATTTTGCCGTGATGTTCCTGCCGTTTGAGGGTCTTTACTCCGAAGTTGTGAGCAGAGGAATGATAGAGGCGCTGCAGCGCGAATATAAGGTGAATATTGCCGGACCGAGTACGATGGCGGCGCTGCTTAACAGCCTGCAAATGGGTTTTCGCACGCTTGCTATCGAAAAGCGCAGCAACGAGGTCTGGAAGCTGTTGGAGGATATTTCGGCGGAATTCGACACGTTTGAGCGCTCGCTAACAGCCGCGCAGGAAAAGCTGAGAAGCGCTGATAATGAGATAGAAAAGCTTGTGGGAGTACGTACAAGGCAAATGCAAAGAAAGCTTGCAAAAATTTCGGATTACTCCGATCTGTAGTTTTGAGGAGAGAATGTAATGTCAGACGAAAATGATAAATCAATAGTTGTTAAAAATATTCTTAAAATCGCCGGTTTCGTGCTGCTTGTAATACTGGTTATTGCAGTTTTGTTTGTAGGCGGAGTGTTCGCTGTAAAGGTGTACAAGGACGAAAAGGAAACGGACATGCTCCAAAATGAGGGGTATGTTAATCTCGTAAAAGCACAGGATTGTAAACTTAACGTAATTACATACGGCAACGAAGAGGGAAATCACCGCATTGTTGCTCTTGCAGGCATGGGCGCGTCGGAGTTTCCTGTTGCCGGACGTCATATGACAGATCAGCTTTCAGATGATAATCTCATAGTTTATGTTGATCGTCCCGGTTATGGTCTGAGTGATGATACGCGCAAAGAAATGACCACCGAGCTTATCGTGGAGAATTACCGTGCTGCACTGCAAAATGCAGAGATAGAAGCGCCTTATATTCTCATGCCGCATTCTATCGCAGGTGCGTATGCGTCATATTGGGAGAGCAAGTATCCCGATGAGATAGAAGCGGTAGTTTTCCTCGACGTTACGCAGTTAAAGGACGGAAATGTATTTGATGATCCCGAATCTCTTGCGTTTGACGAAAACAAAGAAAAATGGAAGGTGGTTGCTTGTCATCTCGGACTTCACAGATTAAATGTCCGCGGATTCTGGTTTCCTTTGCCTGATCCTTTCGATGATAATGAACAGGAAATAGCAGATGCACTTGTTGTGCATCACGGTGAAACTTATGCGGTACTGTCCGAACAGGCTAATTTAAATGAGAACTGCAAAACTGCATGGGACAGCATTGTAACGAACGATATCCCGAAGCTTTATATCGACGCATCATATTCCACAAGAACAAAAGAGGATTTCGAGGAGACCGAGAAGTGGATGAACGCTGCGAAAATCAAATCGGGCATTCCTGTTCCGCCGGTTCACCGTACCGATGAGGAGCTTAAAGAAGTAGTTGACCGTATCAGCAATGAATCGCAGGAATCCTTTGAAAATACTATCACGCCATATATGGATAAATTAGGCGCCTGCGAGTACGAGCCTATTCCCGGTTACCATTATATCTTTGAGCAGAAGCCTGATGAATGTGCGCAGGCTATAAACGAATTCTTAGATAAAATAGGAGCAAAACACCCTTCAACGTCAAAGGACGATGACAAGCTCCCTGTTTTGCCTGAGCCTGATAAATAAGAAAAAAGATTCCGGAAATAACAGTTAAAAAAGAATTATCCTCCGATCTGCGGCAATACTTAGTATTGTAACAATACCGCTGATCGGAGGAATTTTTTTGCAGTACAGCAAGGTTGAAATATGCGGAGTAAATACAGCCGATATAAAGGTGCTCAGCGAGGAGGAGAAGAAACGTCTGCTCCATATTGTGAAGCACGGCGAAAAAGCAGAAAGCGCGCGTGCGCGTGAAGAGCTGATAAAAGGGAATCTGCGTTTAGTGCTGAGCGTGATACAGAAATTTAACAATCGCGGAGAGAATCCTGACGATCTTTTTCAGGTGGGGTGTATCGGGCTGATGAAGGCAATAGACAATTTTGATGATTCGCTTGACGTTCGTTTTTCCACCTACGGCGTGCCGATGATAATAGGCGAGGTAAGGCGATATCTGCGCGACAGCAACTATATCAGAGTGAGCCGCTCTATCCGTGATACGGCGTATAAGGCTATGCAGGCGAAGGAGAAGCTGCAAAACGAGCTTTCGCGAGAGCCGACCGTAGAGGAAATAGCGCGTGAGCTTGATATACCGAGAGAAAGCGTTGTAATTGCGCTTGAAGCGATCGTTGAGCCTGTATCGCTTTACGAGCCTGTCTTTTCCGACGGAACGGACACGGTTTATGTAATGGATCAGATAAGCGACCGCGGAGGTGAAGCGAGCTGGCTGGACGAGCTGTCTATAAAAGAAGCGATGGAGAATTTAAGCGAGCGCGAAAAGCGTATACTTGCGCTGAGATTTTACGTTGGGAAAACACAGATGGAAGCAGCGAAGGAGATAGGAATATCACAGGCACAGGTGAGCCGAATTGAAAAGGGCGCGATGCAGAAAATAAAGAATAGCTGCACCGGATAGCCGGGCAGGCGCCCGGAGGCGATTCCGTGGAGCTTGGCTGTAAAGGAAAGTCGGTCTCCGCGTTTTCTGATCTGCGTATGCTTATTCATAAAACTCCGCATTCACATTCCGAATTTCACTCTCACCTTCTCCTTAATTTTTCGTAATGTCGCACACAGTGCCGATGAATACGGGAATATTATTATTCATATCGTAGATCGCATAGATAAACGGACGGTCAAGATATATCTCGTGCATGGGCATAGGCATATCCGCATCAGTGCATATGTCAATAGCCGTAACGGCTGCGGCTTCAGTGCCGTTTTCGTCTAAGTTGATGTACGTTTTGTGGAGAACCTTGTTAAAATACATCTTTCCGTCTCCATCAATGTCGGCCATCTCTGTCAGATCGGCAGTTTCTCTGTTGAAAACAGAAGTAAGACCCATGTTTTTGAGCATGTCATTCATGTTGTATGTGCAGTCGTACTTGAATTTCGGAATTGCCGTCAGGACTTGCGTGTATGTTCTGCTCGAAACAAGCTCCTTTATTGTGGAATCGTCCATTTTTGCAATGTAATCGTCAATAGTGATATCTTTATTCGGGAGTATGGCAACGAAGCGGTAGTCCTCGGTTCTTTCGTATTGTCCGTCTATCTCCTCAACCTTAGCTCTGTACGGCTTCATGAAGCCTATTGCGTTTTCGTCGCTGATGTAGCACTCCTCATCACCGAACAGGAAATCAGTCGTAACGCTCTTTCCATCATATTGTGTGAAGGAATGATCTCTGATCTGGTAATTCTCGTACTGGACTGCCCACTCTGCCTTGAAGGATACGGCGTTGAGAAGGATAGCCGCAGAGTTTTCGTTAAGACTTCCTTTGTCGAGAATGGAATCTATCATTCCGCGCGTGTTGTCGTTTACCCAGCTGTTTATTTTGTCTACTGTTTCGTCGTTTGCAGGAGCGTTGAAACCCTCGGCAAAATAGTCCTTTTTTATCTCGTCGATGAACGAGGTCTTCATTCTTACGTCGGGGCGATCCATAACAAATATCGAATTTGCCGTCCGCAGAGTGTCACCGTTGTTGATGTTTG
>CACYDO010000256.1 GCA_902773165.1 uncultured Ruminococcus sp.
ATAGGATTCTTCTCGGTATTGTTCATGTCGTCGTTTTCCTCCAACCTGTCATACTTGACAGTCATTTCTTTAATTTTCTTTGCAAGACCATCTGTTGCATAGTCTTTCTTTATTCTCCACTCCCAGTTTCCGCCGAGAGTTGAAGGCGTGTTAAGTCGTGCCTCGGCTCCCAGACCGAGGAAATCCTGCATCTGAATGATAACAGTATCGCCGACGCTCTCGTAAGCTGTGCGGATAATGCCCCAGTTAAACGGCTCGTCGTCTGCCATCTTGCAGTATTCTCTTGCGAATTTTACGCAGTCCTTCTTTGCTGTATTAGCCCAGCCAATAAGAGTATCGTTGTCATGCGTACCGGAATATACAACGCAGTTAGGCGTATATGTATGCGGCAGGTAGTTGTTCTCTTCATCGGAATCGAAAGCGAATTCAAGGACCTTCATGCCGGGATAGCCCGAATCCTTCAGAAGCTGGATAACGCCGGGGGTGAGTGTTCCGAGGTCCTCTGCAATGATCGGCAGATCGCCGAGCTCCTTCTTCATAAGCTCAAAGAACTCGATTCCGGGGCCTTCCTTCCAGGAGCCGCCGACAGCGTTTTCAGCCGGGAACGGAATAGCCCAGTAGCTGTCAAACGCTCTGAAATGGTCGATTCTCGTGATATCGAAAAGCTCGCTTGCAGCCTTGATACGCTCGAACCACCACTTGTAGCCTGTTTCTTTAAGATATTTCCAGTCATAGATCGGGTTGCCCCAAAGCTGACCGGTAGCAGAGAAATAATCCGGCGGGCAGCCTGCAACACAGACGGGCTGTCTGTCCTCTGTCAGCCAGAACACGTCCGGGTTAGCCCATGTATCGGCGCTGTCCATAGCAACGTAGATCGGCATATCGCCAATGATCTTTATGCCCAGGCTGTTTACATAAGCTCTGAACTTCTCCCACTGCTGATAGAACTTAAACTGAACAAATTTCCAGAATGCGATATCGTTTCTGAGGCTGCTCTTATATTTCTTGATCGCCTCGGGAGTACGCAGACGGATACCCTCGTCTTCCCACTCTGTCCATGCCTGATTATTGAAGTGGCTCTTTACAGCCATATAAAGAGAGTAGTTATCGAGCCAGACCTTATTCTTCTGCTTGTTGCACCAAGCCTTGAATTCCTTCTGCTCAGCCTCGCGTTCGGGAGATTTCTTTTTGAAGTTCTTGAATGCGATCCTCAGCACGTTAAAGCGATTATTGTAGATCTTCGCGTAATCAACGTACTCCGGGTTATCGCCCCAATTGATAAGCTTGTAATCAGCCGGAACAAGAAGACCTTCCTCACAAAGTGTATCCAGGTCGATCATGTAGGGATTACCTGCAAAGGTCGAAAAAGACTGATAAGGCGAATCACCGTAGCTCGTAGGGCCTACCGGAAGAATCTGCCAATACTTCTGACCCGCGCCTTTAAGGAAGTTTGCAAAATCATAAGCGTCCTTGCCTATCGTGCCGATTCCGCAGCGAGTAGGCAGAGATGTAATGGGCATGAGAATACCCGCAGCTCTGGACATTAAATTCACACCTTTCGTATTTCCGCAAAGCAACGATTGCGGAAGCTGTATATTTTGATATTAGATTTTCACTGCGCAAGCGCCGGAAAACGTCAGACCAAACCAAAGCCGACACTTACTCACTTAGTTGTATTTTAACATAAAATCCTGTGATAAGCAAGTGTTTAACGCAAAATTACCGAAAAATTATTACAAAAAGCGTGAATTTGGAGCTATAAATCTATAGATTTTGCTTTTAACGCACAAAAAACGAGGCTGAGGGAATATCAGTCTCGTTTTTTGGCGATTATGGAATAACTTTACATACCTAAACTTTTTCTAAGCACGATCAATGCGTCTGCGGAGGTAACTGCGCCCCGTGCTTTCTTTTTTGTGATGGTTAGCTTCTCTCTTGGAGCGCTGCGCGTTGTTTGTCTTTTGCGTAATTATTACGTTTTCACTTAATCCCACATATATATGCTTTACGGGGCTCTGCTCCAAACATCAGTTTCAAAAAAACAAATCGCACAAACCAATAGACCTACCAAACGGAACTGCCTCCGAGCGCCTGTCCGGTTTAAAAAAGCTTGGCATAAACTTTAGCTGTGTATTTTTAAAACAATCCGCTTATAACCCCATTATCGTCTACGTCGATCCTTTCCGCCGCAGGTGATTTCGGCAGTCCGGGCATTGTCATGATGCTTCCTGTAAGAGCAACTATAAAGCCTGCGCCTGCTGAGATTTTCAGATCACGAACGGTAACGGTAAATCCCGTCGGCGCGCCGAGCTTTGCAGGGTCGTCAGAAAGGCTGTACTGCGTTTTCGCCATGCAAACAGGCATATCGTCGCAGCCGAGAGCCTTGATGCGGTCAAGCTGCTTCTGTGCAGCCGCAGTAAACTGAACGCCGTCGCCGCCATAAACCTTGCGGACAATATTGCCGATCTTTTCCTCAATGCTCTCGTTAAGCTCGTAGCTGAAACGGAAATCGGGCTTTTCTTCGCTGCAAAGACGAACTACCTCGCGCGCAAGCTCCGTGCCGCCCTCGCCGCCGTCTGCCCATACAGTGGAAAGGCACACGTTAACGCCAAGCTCCCGGCATTTTCTGATTATAAGCTCGATCTCAGCGTCTGTATCTGTCGGGAAACGGTTAACAGCGACAACAGACGGAAGTCCGTATACGTCCTTTATATTGGAAACGTGTTTGAGCAGATTCGGAATACCCTTTTCAAGAGCTGTAAGATCCTCCTGTGCAAGCTCTGTTTTTGCAGCGCCGCCGTGCATTTTAAGCGCCCTTACTGTTGCGACAACGACAACAGCCGACGGCGTCAACCCTGCGGCACGGCACTTGATGTCGAGGAATTTCTCCGCGCCGAGATCTGCTCCGAAGCCGGCTTCCGTTACGGCGTAATCACCGAGCTTCATAGCCATTTTTGTAGCCGTTACGGAGTTGCAGCCGTGAGCAATATTCGCAAACGGGCCTCCGTGAACGAGCGCCGGAGTTCCCTCCAACGTCTGAACAAGATTCGGTTTAAGAGCGTCTTTAAGGAGAGCCGCCATTGCGCCTGCCGCTTTAAGATCACCTGCCGTGACAGGCTTTTCGTCGTATGTATATCCAACGATAAGACGCGACAATCTCGCTTTAAGGTCGGACATTGATGTTGCAAGGCAGAGAACCGCCATTACCTCGGAGGCAACAGTGATGTCGTAGCCGTCCTCACGCGGAACTCCGTTTACTCTTCCGCCCAGACCGTCTGTCACAAAGCGGAGCTGACGATCGTTCATATCTACGCAGCGCTTCCATGTAATGCGGCGCGGATCAATATTCAGAGAATTCCCCTGATAAATATGGTTGTCAAGCATAGCTGCAAGCAGATTGTTCGCAGCGCCTATTGCGTGAAAATCGCCCGTAAAATGAAGGTTGATATCCTCCATCGGAACAACCTGAGCGTAGCCGCCGCCGGCAGCGCCGCCCTTGATTCCGAAGACAGGCCCCAGAGAAGGCTCGCGCAGAGCCACAACAACATTTTTTCCGATCTTGCGCAGACCGTCTGCAAGACCAATCGTTGTAGTCGTTTTACCCTCGCCGGCAGGCGTAGGCGTGATCGCGGTAACGAGAATGAGCTTTCCATCGGGCTTGTCATTATTTTTAAGCAGCGACAGGTCGATCTTCGCCTTGTAATTACCGTACTGCTCAAGGTAATCCTCGTCTATTCCTGCCGTTTTTGCAATCTCGGTGATCTTTTTCATCTCGACCGACTGTGCTATTTCTATATCGCTTTTGTACATCGTAATTCCTCCGTTTGGGGCGCGGCGAACAGTAACGCGCTTACGCCGCGCCTATATA
>CACYDO010000257.1 GCA_902773165.1 uncultured Ruminococcus sp.
AACCGGTCTATAAGCGCGGCAAGCGACGGTGCCTGAAATCCCGACATAATCAGAACAGACCCGGCATATTAAGTCCGCCGGAGATCTTTGTCATAACCTCTTCCTTCTCTGTTGCGGCTTTTCTGAGAGCTTCGTTAACTGCTGCGATGACAAGGTCTGTAAGCATTTCGATATCCTCGGGGTCTACGACCTCGGGCTTGATGTCAATGCTCTTTACTTCCATTGCGCCTGTTACAGTTACCTTGACTGCTTCTCCGCCGGAAGCCGCTGTATACTCCTTAGCCTCAAGCTCTGTGCTTGCGCTGTCCATCTCTTCCTGCATTTTCTGAGCTTGTCTTGCGAGCTGCTGGAGATTAGAAGGCGCTCCGCCGCCGAAATTTTTAGGTACTCTTGCTTTCATTATAAATTCCTCCAATTTTGATGTTTTTATTAGGACTTGCTTGAAAAACAGACAGTTTTTGATTTTTCAAACAGCCCCTGGTCAGAGCGGCATTATTCCTCCACTGTGACCTTTATATCTGAATTTGAGATATTCTCAATAAATTCATCTATTCTGCTTTTGGGCGCTGTGCTTATCTGCGCGTCTGCTCCCGGGGGCTTGTACGGTCCGAGCTTATAGTTTCTTCCCGTTACATCTCTGATAGCCGCCTTTATCTTCATGCGGTGATTGGCATTTTTCAAATGAGTAGTTACGGTATCACTTTCGGAATATATCAGAACGTAATCGTCTACTGTATATGCAGTCGTTCCGCGGAAAGCCGTTGCGGTAACGCGCGTTATACTCTTCATCGCTTCAAGAACGTCCTCCCACTGCGGCATAGGTACGGCGCGCGCGCTCAGCTGAGCGATAATATCGCCCTGCGTTCCCGAAGGTTTAACATCGGCGTTCGCCGAAGGCTGCACGCTGCGCTGCGGCTGAGAACGAACATTGGTCTGTGCAGGCTGAACCGCCGGCTCGGGCTGCGGATTCTCGTCAAACGGCAGCGTTTCCTCACGGCGCACAGGCGCGTTCTGCGTTTCTGTCTTTACGGAATTTACAGACCTTACGGGAATTGCTGCCGTATCGGCATGCTTCGCAGCAGCTGTATTGGGCTGCTCATTCACCTCTGACGCAGGCATTGCCGCAAGACGAGCCGCTGCACTGCGTTCAAGCTTTTCCAGCCTTGCAAGTATAGCGCCCATATCGGCGGAAAGCCTGGGAGTACAGAGCTTTATCATACACGTTTCGAATTCCGTTTTGTTGTTGCCGCCGCGGAACATCAGCTCACGCGACGCATGAAGCGTTTCAATGCAGCTGACTATCTGCGAAAGCGTTATCCCCTGCGACTGCATACGGGCTTTTTCAAGCTCCTCTTTAGTCATAATGATAAGGCTCTCTGCGCTGCCCTTCATTGTTTTGAGAAGCATCAGAGCGCGGAAATGCTCCGAAAGCTCCTCGCACAGCAGCGACATACTCTTTGACGCCTTATGCAAAGCGTTGATCGTATTTATCGCAAGAGGAACGTCCTCCTTCATGACTGAATCGGCAAGCGTGAACAAATAATCACGCCCCGAAAGCCCTGTTGCTTCGCGGACGATCTCAGCAGTTATCTTCTCGGAAAGTCCTATGCACCTGTCGAGGATAGAAAGCGCGTCACGCATTGCTCCGTCGGCTACCGTTGCAATAAGCAGAGCCGCTTCGCCGTCAAGCTCCACGCCCTCCTTTTCGGCTATTTCAACAAGGCGCTTTCCCATATCATGGGGGTCTATCCTGTTAAAATCGAAGCGCTGACAGCGCGAAAGGATCGTTGCCGGGATCTTGTTTATTTCGGTGGTCGCCAGAATAAACACGATATGCGGCGGCGGCTCTTCAAGCGTTTTTAGCAGCGCGTTGTAAGCGCCGGGCGAAAGCATATGGACCTCGTCGATTATATACACTCTGTATTTTGCGTCGGAAGGAGTAAACACTACCTCGTCAAGCACCGCGCGGATATTGTTGACGCTGTTGTTTGAAGCGGCGTCCATTTCAACGACATCGAGAATACTGCCGTTTGCTATACCTACGCAATTGGCACATTTTCCGCATGGCTCTCCGTCAGCGCTGTCCAGACAGTTAACTGCGCGTGAGAGTATTTTTGCGCATGACGTTTTGCCCGTACCGCGCGAGCCTGTAAAAAGATAAGCGTGAGATATCCTGCCCGAGCGTATCTCGTTTTTCAGTGTTGCGGTTACGTGCTCCTGGCCGATAACGTCGCAAAAGCGCTCCGGCCGCCATTTTCGGTACAATACGCGGTACAAGCTCACTCTCCCCCGATCTTATCAAAGGCAGCACCACACAAATGCCGCATGACGTCTTATCACCAAATCTGCTTGCATCTTTGGCACTATATCTGTGCGGTATTGCCCAAAATCCTGAAAAATCGTCTAAAAATGCCCGTACACTTTAATATACGAACGGCAAACTTACTGCATCGCAGAGGGCAATCCGTTTAATGCTGCTCGGTTCCCCGCCTGACATG
>CACYDO010000258.1 GCA_902773165.1 uncultured Ruminococcus sp.
CCGGAACTGCCTCCGGGCGCCTGCCCGGTATTATTCAAGTGATTCTGCGTCACCGCGGGAAATGAGAGTTGCGGTGAGGGTCTGTGTCTCGGAGGAGTTGCTGTCTTTGCCTGTTCTGTAGACCTCGATGGCGATCTTGTCGCCTGCCTTGCACTTTGCAAGAACGCTCTGGAGAGTATCCATGGTGTCAACCTTTTCTCCGTTGAGCGATGTGATTATATCGCCAGCCTGAACGCCTGCGAGCGAAGCAGGAGAACCGTTCGTTACCTGACTTACGTAAACGCCCTGCGGCCAGCTGAATTTATCCTGATATGCTTCGGGAACGTCCTGACCGTAGATTCCGAGATACGGCTTATCTTCGTCGGAAACTGTGTTGCCGCTTATCAGATCGTTGATGATCGGCTCTGCGTCAGAAATCGGGATAGCGTAGCCTGTGCCTTCAACGTCTGTGTCGGAGTATTTCGCGGAGTTAATGCCGATTACTTCACCCTTGATATTGAGAAGAGCGCCGCCGCTGTTGCCCGGGTTGATCGCTGCGTCTGTCTGAATGAGCGTCATTGTTCTGTCGGAGATCTGCACCTCACGCTCCAGTGCGCTGATGTAGCCGACTGTTACAGACTGACCGTAGCCGAGAGAGTTGCCGATCGCGATGGCAGGCTCGCCGAGTTTAAGATTTTCGGAATTGCCGAGAGTTGCTACCTTTATTTTGTCGAGCGTATCTGCGGAGATATCGGAGAGCTTAACTGCGATGACCGCAAGATCGTTGTCTGCCGCAGTTCCCTTTATCGTCGCGTCATAGCTCTGATCGTCAATGAACTGAACGGCAATTGTGTCAGCTCCTTCGATAACGTGGTTGTTCGTTACGATGAGAAGCTCTGTGTCGTTCTGACCTATAATTATTCCCGAGCCGCTTGCGCTTGTTTCGTATGTCTGATCGTAATCATCTCCGAACATATAGTGATAGAAATAACCGTATGCGCCGTTGAGAGATTCCTCGGTGATCGTGTTGATAGCTACCATAGAGGGCATTGCCTGATCGACTACCTCGGTGATCGTGCTGGAAACAGTCGTGTTGTCCTGCGAGATGTTTACGGTCGTGCCGTTTGCGACTGTCTGTGATGTTGCAGATGAAAGTCCGCCCGAGCCGTCTGACGTACCTGCGTTATATGCAACGCCTGCGTAGAATGCGCCGCCCGAGATAACGAGAGCCGCGCAGATCGCTGCAACGGAGAGCGCCCATTTTTTGCCGTTCTTTTTCTTTTTCGGCTGGAAATCGTTCGGCGTATACTGCGGTGTATACGGGTTGGAATAGCCGGAAGACGTACTGCCCGGCATCGCTGACGAAGCTGTGTACGCTGACGGAGCTGTGTAAGATGAAGACGGAGCTGCATAAGATGAAGCTGCTGCTGTCGGGGTCACTGTCTGCTGTGCGGGGGAAACGTGGTCGTAGGGGTTATGGTACTGCGCAGCGGCTGCTGCTGTATTTCCTGTGTGCGCCGCCTGCGCTGTATTCTCCGCGCCTGATGGCGTAGTAACGTTGTTGTTCATTGTGTTCATGCCGTTGTTATTGTACTCATTCATATACTTATCCTCCTAATGCCGCTCGTGTTATGCGGCGAGATTTTCTGCGAAGCTTGTTCTTTTTTTCTTTTCTTCGCTTGCTGTGATCTTATTATATCCCCCCTACCTTAAAGCAACCTTAATTTTTACTTTAAATTATATTTAATTTTTGTGAACGGAAGCGTAAACCATTCGTATGCTTCCTTTATATTTACACATTTGTTAATATCATGCCTGAATCATGTAATTAATGAAATTTTATTTACAAATTCCCTATTGTACGAAAGGACATTTTGTGATATAATTCAAGGTGGTTGATTATACTTTTTTTAAAATACTTAATTTTCGATAAATTGTGCTATTAATGCTTGTCGATGTGTGCAGAATTTCGGTGAGCGTTTAGTACAAAGGAAGGAGGAATGGCGCATGCGTTGCTTTTACTGCATGGAGGAGTATGATGAAGATTTAGACGTCATCTGCCCCTATTGCGGAAACGACGTGGTAAGCCCTGATAATGACAGCTATTGCCTGCCGGCAGGTACAGTGCTTAATCAGCGCTATGTTCTGGGACGAGTTCTCGGTGACGGCGGCTTCGGCATAACGTATATCGGCTACGACAAAGCTTTGAAGCGCAAGGTCGCTGTGAAGGAGTTCTTTCCGAACGAGTGCGTTACGCGCCAGCGCGGTGAAACCGAGGTAATCCCGTTTAGCGGAGAACGCGGCGAACGGTACGCAAGAGGTCTGAAAAACTTTCAGCAGGAAGCTCAGCGACTTGCAAAGCTCGGCGCGATAGAGGGCGTTGTTAATGTTTACGACGTTTTCGATGAGAACTCAACGGCGTATATCGTTATGGAATATCTCAGCGGCGAAACAGTCGCTCAGATGATGGAAGGTCATAAATTCCTTGGCTTCGGCAAGACGATGAATATTATCGTTTCTGTGCTGAAAAGCCTTAAAAATGTTCATAACGAGGGAGTTATACACAGAGATATTTCGCCGAAAAATATCATTAAAACTAAAGAGGGCAAGATCGTTCTCATAGATTTCGGCGCTTCGAAAACAAATGCTATAATGATGTCGAGAACGGCTTCCGTTGTTCTTACTCAGGGATATGCGCCGATAGAGCAGTACGACAATAATTTAAGTCAGGGTACATGGACGGACGTTTATGCCGTTGCCGCAACAATGTACTTCATGCTCACAGGCATAACGCCCGATTCAGCGAATTCGCGGCTTATTTCAGATACGCTTGTGCCGCCGTCCGAGATTCACCCCGGTCTGCCTGATAAGCTTGACGATATCATAGCGAAGGCGCTTGCCGTGCGCCCTGATGAACGTACACAGACCGCAGGCGAGCTTCTCGAGCAGATATGGACGCTGAGAAATTCTCAGAATACAACGCGAAAGCCCAAGGCAAAGAAAATAGAAAACGCAACGACGGTAAACCTGCCTTCTTCTCCTGCGCATAAGGGCAAGCCGCAGCCGAAGATTCAGTCAAAGCAGCAGTGGAAAAAATACGCCGGAGGTACAGCGATCGTTTCCGCGAACATCAACGACAGCGAACATTTAGACGAGCCGGAACCGAAGGTCGTAACGATAACGAAAACGCGTATCAAGGAGAACATGGAGGATATCTCCGCAGAGCCAAAGCCGCTCGTTCCCGATGATGAAAAGCCGAAGAAGAAAATTTCCGTGCCGATGATATCGGCAGCGGCGGTGCTTGTGATAATTCTCGGCGTGCTTATCGGAGTGGGATACCACGACAAGGCGAACAATGTTCCTATCCCCGATTTTACAGGAATGGATATAGGCGAGGTCCTTTCCGACAGGAATTACGAGTTTAATTTCGACACGGTTTACACCTACGACCCCGATACGGATCTTGACGTTATTGTAGCGCAGTCGCCGCTTGCAAGCTCACGCCACATAAAAAAGGATTCCGATATACGTCTTACTGTAAACAGCCTGGAAACGGAGGTAAGCGTTCCCGTTCTTACGAAAATGTCGGAAACGGTCGCGCAGAGCACGCTTAAAGCGCTTTATCTCGAAAGTGAGGTCGTGGTAGTCAACAACGATGAATTTTCCGACGGGCTTGTTGTAAGCAGCGACCCGGCTACGGGCGCAAAGGTAAAGGTCGGAACAGTCGTTACGCTTTATGTTGCGCAGAACAGCGTTTCTGTGCCGAGTCTGTACGGTAAGACCCTACAGCAGGCAACGGACGAGCTTACTGCTCTCGGGCTGACTATCGGCGATATTGCCTACGATTACAGCGATGACTACGAAACAGGCTGCATAATCGCTCAGGGCATAGAGCCTGAAACCAAGGTCGTAAAGGGTACTAGCGTGACTGTTACGATAAGCAGCGGAAAGCCTGTTCCTGTAACGCTTGAAGCTTCCGTTTCTCTTGACGGATTGGTGACGCCGTTTACCGTAAAAGCCGTTTGCGACGGCGTTACGGAATTGGAGCGCAAGCGTTATTCACTTGTATTTGAACCTTCCGAAGCCATCAGCATTACACGAAACATCAACGAAGGAGTAAAGACGGTAGAAATATTCATAGACGATGAGCTTTATCAGACATATTCCTTCGACTTTGAAAACGGTACGGTAGAGATGATCGAGCAGTTTGAAGTCAGTGCGAAGAAGCGCAAGAGTGAAAGCAGCCGTTCCTCCGAAAGCTCGAAAACGTCTTCACGAGAGGAATCACCTGCACCGGCTCCGTCTATCTCTTCTATCATTGAAAGTGAACCTGAGGTGTCAAGCAGCGAAGCTTCCTCTCGGGAAACATCTTCCTCCGAGGAAAGCGAAAGCACCGCGGCGATCTTCCCGAGTATAATAACGAGCAGTGATGATTAGTCGCTATAATTCACTATAATAATATCTCAGTAATAAAAAAGACCATGCAGAACGGTAAAACTCCTGCATGGTCTTTTTTTATTACTACGGCAAGCAGATAATCAACATTAACAATTATCGAAAATGTTACGCGGTGCTATGCAGGAATGCAGCGCCCCGCACCAAAAAGTCCATTTTCCTGCCTTCGGAGGGAAGGAAGGGGGGAGGTTGAGTTGCGAAGCTGGGAATGATTTGTTTACAATTATTCATATCTCAAAATAATAAAA
>CACYDO010000259.1 GCA_902773165.1 uncultured Ruminococcus sp.
CATGTCACTGACGCGCGCTGCGCTAAAAAAATAGGATGGTAATGATAAAGGAATGTTTTCCCGGAACACGGCATAATAGTGTAAGGCGTTAAAAACGACGGGTTTTGAACAGATGCTTCGGCACTTTACGAATGGTAAATTATAATGCAAAGTAATGCTGTGATGCAGAAAGGAGAATGGTTTATGGATCAAGCGGTTTTAAATGAAGATCTTCGTGATCTGACGAATGAAACTGATGAAGATGATAAAAAACGAAAAAAATAAAACACCGTTCCCCAATGAATCCGATGCACGTATTTTTTATTCACGCATTCGTTATAGTACTTATTTTATGGCTGATGTTTGGATTTATATGCGGATTGGCGACCGCCCCGAATAACGATATGTCTCCACAGATCAAAACCAGTGATCTGTTGCTGTACTATCGTTTAGATAAACACCCCAAAGCGCAGGATGTCGTTATAGTATATATTAATGATACGCGCTATGTCGGACGTAATGCAGACAATGTTCTCATGGTGCTCTCGTTTCTGATAGCAGGCATAACCATTCTGTACAGCGGTTATGTTTTGTATGATGTTTTCTATACAAATAAATCGGCATTTACATCGTTTGATATGCTGCAATATAAAAAACAAATAGAACAAAGAAATACGAGTTCTTCAAGCTATTGGTACGAACAGGGAGGCTTCGATGCGCTGCTGAAGCTTAACCCGGACGTTGTAGGCTGGGTCGAGATTGAGGATACAAACATAAATTATCCGATACTTCAGGGTGACGATGACCTCGAATACGCTTCAAAAGACTTTAAAGGCGAGGGCTCGATCAGCGGATCGATATATTTGTCGGCATCTAATGACGGTGATTTCGGCGATTACTATAATATAGTATACGGACATCATATGGCGAACGGTGCAATGTTTGGCGATATCGAAAAATTCATGGACGAAGATTACTTCTTCTCCCACCAGAAGGGAACGCTGCAGACGCCGACGACCAACTACAATCTGCATGTTTTTGCCTGCGTTTTTACCGACGCCTACGACAGCATGATCTATGGCATCAAAGAAGGTACTTTTGACAGTCACCCCGAGCTGATGCAGTATATTAAAGATAATGCAACACAGCTTGACGTTGATTATCTTGAAGGCTATACACCAGAAAAAGTCACTGCGTTTTCTACCTGCGGCAATGCCGTAACGAATGGACGTATCGTGATATTTGCCGATACTACTCCTGTGGACTGGTGGGCTGACACCGGTTCGGATACAGAAGAAAACATTGTTCGGCAAGCGATGGGACACATTCTGGCAAACGGAAACAAACATTGGGCTCTGCTCAATCTGATCTGTGTGATCCTTACTTTTTTAGTCTTGCTTCCGATTTTCAGGATAAAGAAAAAATACAGACAGCGCAGTTATTCTAAAGAAAAGATAGATGAAATTGATACTTATACGGAGTGGCTTGAAAACGGCGGAGGAAAGGTCAGCGATCTTGTAGAGAGTATATACAAGAATTTGCAGAACTTCTTAGTTCGAATGACAGTAGGCGTGGTTCTGGAGATTTATCTCGTTATTGCCGCAGTCATCGCATTTCTTCTCACCGAGAATATCACGATGCCGATGATAATGTCCGACAAATGGACGTGGCTTATGGTACTGATATTCGGACTTGCGATCGTAGCAGATATGGTCTGCTTCCGCTTCTACGGCAAGCACCCGTATATGATAGAAGACATACTTAAAGATTTTGCTGAAAAATATAACAGAGGAGAGGATTATAACGCTAAGCAGCCTGCAACGGTATAAAAGGTAACAGATAAGAGTATGATGGAAGGGAGTGATGTTGTTATGAAAAAGTTAATATACAAAGTGTTGTCGATCATAACAGCATTGGTAATGGTACTTCTTTCAGTATTTCCTGCAACGGTGACGGCTTATGCAGCAGAGGATACAGTATCCGATAAAACTGCAACACCCGATACGCCGGAGTCCTCGCTCGTTGAGCAAACTCTTACGGCGACTATCTATAAGGATAAGTTGTATAAGAACGTTTTAGCAGATGATACAACAGAGATTACGCTAACGGGCAATATGCCGGAAGGCGCAGTTGTTAAGGCATACCCTGTAGAGTACGATCTGAGCCCGACCGAGATCGACAATCAACCGAAAAAAGATGATGCACCCGACACAACAGGTGAAGTCCTGCTTTCTTATGATATTCTTAAGCTTTAAGCCAGTCTTAAGCTGACGATATTGGATCATAAGGGGGTCTGTTTATGCCGCACATTGTTTTTAAGCTTATTGCAAAAACTATCGTTATTCTGCTCATCGTCTCGGCGGCGGTGCTTACCGTGTTCAGCGTTGTTACGGCGCGCTGCCTCGCCTTTCCAAAGGGCTTGACGCTCGAAGGCGAAAAGCAGTGGGCTGTCTCAAACGGCGTTTGGGGCAATCTTGAGGATTACCATACCGAGGAGTACACCGTTGCCGGCAAGGACGGCTACACGCTCCACTGTGAGCTTTTGTACTCCGACGAAACGAAGGACTCAAACAAGTATGTCATAATCTCCCACGGCTACAACTCCAATCGCAACGGCGCGGGGAAGTATGTGCCGGTTTATGACGCTCTCGGCGCTCGGCGCAAAGCCGAACGTGCGCTTTGTCGTTGCGGACTGCGGCTTTACTAATCTTTACGAGCTAATAGGCACAGTATTTAAGTCGAACAGGATAGGCTTTCTTGAGCCGTGTGTGGACGCCGCGCTGCGCCTTATGTACGGCTACAGCATGAAGGATACCTCCGCCATAGACGCCCTGAACGGCAACACGGTTCCTGTATGCTTCATTCACGGCAGCGACGATACGTTCATCACGCCCGACAACAGCGAGCGCCTCAGGGAAGCCACCGGCGGCTGCAGCGAGCTGCATATAGTAGATCACGCGGAGCACGCAAGGTCGCGGGCGGTTCTTGGAAAAACGGCGTACACCGACCTTATCAGACCGTTTATCGAAATGGCGGAGAACGAGGAGAAGTGAAAACAGCAATGCGGTATCTGCAAAAAACGCAGGTGCCGCTTTGCTTTTTTGCCCCGGCGCAGCACACACAGCAAGCTTTTAATATTCTGTATAAAAAATCTTTTTTATTCAATGTATTAGTATTGAAATAAACCGTTGATACTGTCCGAAAATTATGATATAATAAATATGGAAGATTATAGCTTGACAAGCACTGTCAGAAAAAAGGTAAACGGCTTTCTGCTTCGGCTTAGGATCATAAGGAGGCAACTATGCAAGAATTGATAAATGATCTGTTGGAATACAAGAGTGTTTTGGCGCTGGTAGATATTGTCTATAACCTGATGAATGCTGTGTTCCTGATAATGATGTTTGTTGTCATTACGATAGACAAAAGCAGAGACAAAAAAAAAGCTCTCATAAAAAAAGCCGAGATACCTATGTCTGATGAGATAGTGCTGTTTTACGCCGCACTGTTCTTCTATAATCTGTTTTATACTATTATCCGGTTGTTCAACGGCAGCCCGGTATCCGCATTAAGCACGGCTGCGCATGCCTCGGCATTTTTCTACGATGTTGTAGGAGGACTTCAGCTGCTGCTTTACTTGCACGTCATAGACAAATACATTGCAAAAAAAACAGAGAACGCAAGACTTCACAACTTAGTAACCTTCTTTCGCGTCGTTCAGGGATTAAACTATGTGCTTCTGGCAATGACTCCGTTTACCGGTGTGATATTCTACTTTAACGAAGAGAATCAGATCATACATTCGTTCGGCTACTATATATGGCAGGGCTCCACCGCTCTTGCGCTCGCTTTTTTTGCCGGAGTATGCATAGTGGAAAGAAAAAAGGCGGATCCCTTTATAATCCGAGTTGTTTTGACCAGTGCGCTGCTGCCGCTCGCATCGCTTATAGCCACCATGTTTTCAGGCGTAAATTTGAACGGAATCTTCTTTGTTGCCGTGGCGCTCGTTCTGTTCGTTCTTTATGAGAATAATAAAATAAAGGTCACGCTAAATTACGCTGCCGAGCTTCAAAAAAGCCAGAACGAGCTTGAGCAAAGCAACCTGAAGCTTCTTCTCGCTCAGATACAGCCTCATTTTATATACAATTCAATAATGTCGCTGCAGGCAAAGAGCGTAGATAATCCCGTGCTTTATCAGGGCATCAAGAGCTTCGGAAAGTACCTTAGAGCCAATTTCGAGTCGCTCACGGATAATCCGCTGGTATCTTTTTCCGACGAGCTGAATAACATTAGAGCGTACATACAGCTTGTAACACTGAACTACGGAGATAAGCTCAAGGTCGAGTATGACATAGAGGTAGAGGATTTCATGCTCCCGATGCTCAGTGTGGAGCCGCTTGTCGAAAACGCCGTCAGATACGGCATAGGCACTTACGAGCAGGGCGGAGTTGTTCGCATCACTGTGCGCGACGAGCTGAGCTATATCCTCATTGCGGTAGAGGACGACGGTTCCGGCGGCAACAAGCTAACAGACGCTCAGAAAAAGCGCAAGGGCATAGGCATTGAAAACGTTCAAATGCGTTTAAAGGCTCTTGATATGGGTGAACTGACGATCACTCAGGATGAGCACGGCACACGATCCGAGATCAGACTGAAGGCGGAGGAGCTTGAAAATGAAGACGATAACGATAGATGACAACAGATCCATTCTGGAGCTGATGAAATTTATAATGAATAAGATAGACCCGTCCGGAAAGCATTTCTTCACCGACAATGCAAAAAACGGTCTGTCTCTGATCGAAGAAGAGAATATAAGGCTCGTATTCCTTGACATTGAAATGCCCGGCGTGACAGGCGAAGAAGCAGGCAGGTATCTCACCGAAAAATACAATGACCTCAACCTGATATTCATCACCGGTCACGCGGAATATGCAATGATCGGGCATAAGCTGCACTGCTCTGCGTTCATAACAAAGCCGTTTGACGAGGACGACGTTACAGAAGCGCTCAAGTGGCTGCGTCTTCCCGTTTACTCGGAGAAGGTCATAAAGGTGCGCTGCACTAACAGCTTTTCCGTCTGGGCAAACGGTCAGCCAATGCAGTTTGAAAAGGGTCTTACCATTGAGATGTTCGCTTACCTTGTTTACAAAAACGGAGCGGTAGTCACAAACGGCGACCTTATAGGCGTTTTCTGGGACGGCGACCCCGATAAGCAGGATCTTCTGCGAAAGTATGTTAAGGATATGCGAGACACCCTTGAAAATGTCGGCGCCGGAAATGTTCTTATAAAGAAGAGAGGGCAGATAGGTGTGAACCCGAACGAGATAGAGATTGAGGGCGATATTTCAAAGCTGCCCGAAATATACTGCTGGTTTTAAAATGAAACAATAAATGAACTACCTCGTAAAACAAATAGACTTGAAAAAAAGTTTAATTTTCCCCGAAAAAAATGCCGAAAAGCACGGTATTGGCACGGTTTTTTCACGGTTCTGTCACATAACGTGTGATATAATTTAGATAAAATCAATAGTGTAT
Organism: uncultured Ruminococcus sp.; assembly: GCA_902773165.1. Lineage (GTDB taxonomy): Bacteria > Bacillota > Clostridia > Oscillospirales > Acutalibacteraceae > RUG592. Next base: position 5,515 of record CACYDO010000259.1, read on the forward strand.
GCTTTTATGCAGATCATTGAGAAAAAGGCAAAAGGACTAATGGAAAACAGATCCCGATCAACGCCTTTTAATTTGCGGCAGGGGAGGTGTTTACGTGGTGGTTTTCGCTTTTGATGACAAACAAAGCCTGCAGGAGCTTGAAAATGCTCTTAAAGGAATAATGGGAGACGCGCTTGTTTTTAAAGGCTTTTGCGATACCGAGAAACTCTGGCATGAAGCGCAGCAGGAGCATTATGACGTTGCGTTTGTAAATGTAGAGATAAACAACAGAAAAGGGATGCTTCTCTTCGGCAAGCTGAAAAGCAAGTTCCCTGCGCGCGGCTTTATCGGTATGACGAAGAATGAAAGGTACTGCGACAGCTTTACACTTCTCAAATACCATGCAAACGATTGCCTCGTAAAGCCGGTAGATATCAAACGACTAAGCGAGTCTGTGTCAAGGCTCCGCGTGGCTGCAAATTGAAGAAATAAAATTTATCGGTAAAAACGTCGATAAATTTACCGATAAAAAGTAAAACGCAAAAAGATCAAGATTTTTGATAAAAATCCCGACTTGCAGGTGGGTCATAAACGATTAAAAAACAACGTATTTACGTGATACGATTTGCTTAAAACGAGTTTTTGGGGAAATCGAAAATGTCATTTCCGCAAATTATATTGATTTTTGTTGCATAGACACAATGTTTCTATGCCCCTTGTGCAAGTCGGGATTTATTTGATATATATAAGTTTTAAGG
>CACYDO010000260.1 GCA_902773165.1 uncultured Ruminococcus sp.
AGCTCCATGCGATCGTCTGATTCTCGCCTGCTCTCTTGTCAAACTCGGCATACGTTGTAATACCGCCGTCAGAACGAGATGTCCAGCCGTAATCTGCAATACATTGAGCGATATCGGAAGCGCTGCTCGTAACTGAGTGAGAAGCCTGATATTCGCTCTTGAACTCTTTAGTCTCAAGTCTTTCGTAGGTGTAAACGATCTGGTCGCCGCCCTCAACAGTAATTACTACCTGCTTAAAGTTCTTTTCGTCTGTTGTAAGCTCATAAGAGGCATTTTTGAGGATATCGGGGAGCATATCGCTCGAATAGATATTGTCAATATCCTTCGGAGAAATTGTTTCGTAGCTGTGCTTTTCAAGATACTGCACACCGATCTTTCCGGGAACGTAATCGTGGTCGTTGTTGTCAAAGTAACCGTTTGCAACGTAATTACCGGAGTTCTTGTCGTAAACAGCAAGTATCTTCTTTGTGATCTGATTTCTTGTACTTGTGATGTATACTCTTTCGATATTGTCGGGATTCTTATAATTAACCGTAAATTTGAACGGAGTAGGCTTATGGGGAGCTTCGAGAACGAATACAACCTTATGCTTCTTGCCTGACATCAGGTCATAGGAAAGTCCGTTATAATCCATTGAGAATCCCGAAAGCTCGGGTGCATGCTCGGAGTATTTTACAGACTTCTGAGCGAAGATCGTTTCGCCCTTCTTGTCGGTAGTTTCGGCTCTTAATCTGAATCTCTCGCCCTCTTCCATCGCGCCAAGATCTAATGCAGCGTTGTAAACGCCGCCCTTATTTGCGATTACGGAAGAAACGATATTACCGTCTACGTAAATATTTACTTCCTTTTCGGCAGGAGCCATACCCGTTACTTCCATATTTCTCTTGGAAATAAGGTCTGCGGAGTTGAGTGTAATAAGCTCAAAGTCTTCATTGATAATGTCGATTATATCAAAGTCGTCCTTGCCGTTGAGCCTGTATGTCAGAATAGCGTATGTACGAAGATGACAATCTGCCTCTGCGTCAAGAGTAAAGCTGATCTTGCCTGTTCTCTTTGTAATGGGAACTGTAAGGTAATTTCCGTCTTCGTTAAAATCGGTAGCAAGCTTGCCATTGACGTAGAGAGAATCCTTAGAGATCATAGAATCATCGGGAATGAACATTCTTACTGCAAGGTTCTCTGCGTTGTTAAACGCGGAATTCTTAACCGCATACGAGCAAACCACATTGATCTTTGATCCGGAATAAAGCTGATAGCTGCTTGCGGAATCCTCAAGAGCCTTGGGAACATCGCGGCGTGCATCATCGTTGGAAACTACATTGATACGGTCGTTTATAAAGTCAATTACTGCCTTGATATATTTAGGACAATAGATCGTAAGCGACGGGCAGGAAACGAACGCATCTCTGCCGATCGTCTGAATTGACTTAGGAATAGTTACATCTCTGAGATTATCGCAATAGCTGAATGCATTCTCGCCGATAGTTGTAAGAGTTGCGGGAAGTGTGATAGTAACGAGGCAGTTTGCGTGGCTGAAAGCTTCCTTCGGAATAGCCTTTACGCCTTCGGGAACAACGATAGTATTAAGGCTTTCGCAGTTCTCAAAGATACTGCTTTCTGTGTTTTCAAGCTTGGTGGGGTAATGGAAGCTTGAAAGCGTGCGGCAGTTTCTGAACGCCTGGTAGCCAATCGTTTCAACCGAATCAGGAAGCTCGGCAGCTCTGAGCTTTTCACACTCATTGAAAGCATATTTGCCGATAGATCTGAGATTATTCGGGAAATTAACTACTTCGAGTCTTCTGCACTTATTGAAAGCGCCCTCTTCTACGTTTTCAAGAGAATCGGTCAGGGTAACATCTCTGATCTCCTCGCAGCCTTCAAACGCATAGGAGCCTATTGTTTTAACAGAACCGGGGATCTTGATCTCTCTGAGCTTTGTACAATTGCTGATAGATCTCGTTCCGATCTTTGTAAGAGAATTAGGCAGCGTAATCTTTTCCAGGCAGTTAGAGCCGTCAAAAGCGTAATTAGGAAGGAACTTGATACCTTCGGGAACTGTGATACTGGTAAGGCTTTCACAGTCACGGAAAATATTACCTTCGCCCTCGCTGTCAAGTCTTTCCCACTTTGCAGGATAACGGAAGCTTGTGAGGCTTGTACATTTTCCGAATGCATATCTGCCGATGGATTCTACAGAATCAGGCAGGTAAGCTTTTTGAAGCTTCTCACATTTATAGAACGCAGCGTAACCAATAGACACAAGGCCACTCGGGAAATTAACTACTTCAAGCTTTGTGCATTCTTCAAATGCGTTGTTCTGAATCTTTTCAAGAGATTTCGGAAGAGTGATCTCTGTTATAGCTGTTCCCTTGAAAGCATTTTCGCCTATTGACGTAACCTTTTCGGGAATAGTAATAGATTTAAGTGATGTACAATAACTGATAGATCTTGTTCCGATCTTTGTAAGAGCAGCGGGAAGCGTAAGCTTCTTCATGCAGTTTGCACCGTCGAACAAGTAATCGGGAAGACTCTTTACGCCTTCGGGAACAGACATTTCCGTAAGGCCTTCGCAGTCTCTGAATATTTCGCTTTCCGTCTTTTCAAGCTTTGCAGGATAATGGAAGTTTGTAAGCGATTTGCACGCCATAAATGCGCGGTATCCAATAGTCTCAACTGAATCGGGAAGCTGAGCGCTTTCAAGCTTTTCGCAGCCTTCAAACGCGCTGGTGTTAACAGTCGTAAGCTTTGACGGGAACGTTACTTTTACAAGGTGTTTACAGTTTTTGAATGTATACGGCTCGATCACAGTGATATTATCGGAGATCGTAATAGCTGTGATACCCGAATTCTCAAATGCGCTCTGACCAATAGTCGTAACGTTTTTGGGAATAGTGATGTTCTGAAGAGCCGGGTCATCGCAGAATGCTCTCTGCTCGATTGATTTTACGGAATCTGGAATTTTTACGGTCTGGAGTCTTTCGCATCCGCCCAGTGAAGAATCGCTGATCTTCGTAAGCGTTGAGGGGAGCTTTATCGTTGTTAGGTAGTTACAGCCGTAAAACGCGCCGCTCGGAAGCGCTGTAACACCCTCGGGAACGGTTACTTCGGATATGTTTTCGCAGTCTTTGAGGATATAACCCTCCGAACCGCTGTCGATCTTCTCCCACTTTTTCGGGAAGTGGAAACGAACGAGCTTTTTGCACTTTTCAAAAGCGTATCTGCCGAGGTTTTCAACAGAATCGGGAAGATCTGCCGTTTCAAGACGCTCGTCGTTGTAAAATGCAGCGTAACCAACGGTTGTTACCTTACCGGGAATTACGATCTCTCTTATTCTCGGGCAGTCAGACATAGCGTATCCGCCGATCGTAACAAGAGATTTCGGAAGCTTAATATTTTTCAGATTTTCGCAGTAGCGGAAAGCCTCTTCTCCGATAGACGTAACGCTGTCAGGAATAGTAACGGAGGTTATCGCATCGCAGTCACGCAAAGCGGCTTTGCCAATAGTTTTCAGCGTAGACGGCAACGTAACAGTTTTAAGATAATCACTGCCGCCGAACGCAAACTCAGGAAGATTTTCAACTCCCTCAGGAACAGTTACAGATGTTATCTTCTCGCAGCCGCGCAGTATTTCGCCGGAGCCCCAATTGTCTGTTTCCCTCCAGTTTTTCGGGAAATGGAAGCTCTTGAGCTTTTTACAGTTCTTAAAAGCCTGTGCGCCGATAGATTCTACAGAATCGGGAAGATCGGCAGTTTCAAGTCTGTCACAGTCTAAGAACACCTGCGGTTCAAGCTTTGTGAGCTTATTCGGGAATTTTACCTCACGCAGCTTGCGGTATCCCTCAAATGCGCTGTCGCCAAGCGTCGTTACAAGATAGCCGCCGATCTTTGCAGGGATAGTAACTACGGTGTCATTACCGTTATACTTTGTGATCTTTGCCTCGTCAACAGACGTATCGACTACGTATTCGAAATCACCTTCAACCTCGGCATCTGCTGAAATCTCCGGAAGCAGCGCTCCTAAAGCCTCTGCTGCGCCGTTTTCGTCGTATTCGGTTTCAAATTCAACACCTGAATCTTCAAACCACGAGTCGTCTGTTTCAATTGCGTCATCGGCTGCTTCGGCGGAAGCCGGTAATGCAACCATAGAACTAAGCATGAGAACGCTGAGAAGCAGCGCTGTCAATTTTCTGAACTTCATTTCATCGTCTCCTTCTATTTATAAGTAAGATTTATTATCGTTCAGAGCTTATACATATCACCTTCATTCTTTCTTGTCTGCGATACAGTAAATTATCTTATAGGCGTTTTTTACACTGAATCCGCAGACATTTGGCAACATTCTTGTACGGTCTGTATACTCCAATTCCAAACCATACAAAAAATCAGCATCTCAATTTAAATATTATACGAAATTCAACAACATTATAGCATTACTGGAAATCAATTACAAGGACTTTCCGGTAAAAAGCCTATTTCCACCTTGTCAATATTCTTGTTTTTTTCTTTTTAATATGGTAACATAGTAAAGGAAAGGATGATATATATGAGATTTAGTCAGCAATTAAACAAATATATTGAGCTTTTTGGCTGCATGAATAAAGAGCTTGCTAAAGCGTCAGGGCTTTCCGAGGCTGTTCTCAGCCGTTATCGCACCGGTTCGCGAATTCCCGGTGCAGACAGTCCTCAGCTTTACGCATTGGCTGACGGATTATGCGCTATAGGAGAGAAAAATGGTGTCGATCTGAACCGTGATAATATTATAAATCAGTTCCGTCAGGGATTGGCAGATGAATCGGCTGTTGACAGCGACAAATTTGTCATGCGTCTTCGGACAGTATTAGAAGAGCTTAACTGCACCAACAAAGAGATCGCCTACGGAACAAGCTATGACTCATCATATATTTCACGTATACTCCGCGGAACGAGAAAGCCCGAGAAACCATGGAGACTGATAAACCTTATTTCAACTTATTTTTCCTCACCTGCAATAAGTACAGACAAAAAGATAAAGCTTTGCAGGCTTATGAATGAAAAAGAAGCTCTTATCGACGACACGGAAAATTTCCGAAAGGCTGTATTTCGCTATTTATCGGCGTCTGACGTTGAAGATATACCTCAGCCTGCCATAATCTCGGTGCCTGTCGGCAGCTTTCTGAATAAAATTGATAAATTCGATCTGGAGGACTACGTAAAGAGGATCCCACACGATCAGATGGAGATACCTTTTCTAGAGCTTGCCAATATTCCCCATTCAAAGTATTATTCCGGCATTGAGCAAATGAAGCAGAGCGAGATTGACTTCATAAACGCAACGCTCAAGTCAGACTCTAAGGAAAGCATAATAAGCTACAGCGATATGCCGCTGGGTGAAATGGCAAAGGATATAGATTTTTATAATATATACATGACCGGACTTGCCATGATAATAAAGAAAGGTCTGCACATCAATTTCGTACACGACGTAAACCGTCCGTTTGCCGAAATGATGCTGGGACTTGAAGCGTATATCCCACTTTATATGACTGGGCAGATATCGCCTTACTACCTCAAAAATCCAAGCTCCAAAGATTTTCATCATCTTCTGAAGGTTTCGGGCGCGGCGGCTCTTACAGGCAGCGCAATCGTAAATCACCACGCCTCCGGCGTTTACCACATAACAACGGAGAGCGAATGCCTTCCGATGTACAGAAAGCTTGCAGAGGATATGATAAATCACTCCTATCCCCTTATGAAAATATACACCGCAGACCGCAGGGAAGACTTTTACCGTCAACTGGAATATTCCCATTCATTAAGCGGCGTTCGGAAAATAGTATACAGCAGTCTTCCTCTTTTTACGATAAATCCGGAGCTTCTCAACAGCATACTCCATTCCAATTCCGTATCTGCCGAGAATGCAGAAAAGATAAAGCATTTCGCCGAAATGAGCCGTAAAAAAGCAGACGATCTTCTGCGCCGGAACGAAATGACCATTATGGTTCCGAAGATCACAAAGGCGTCCTTTGCACAAAGGCGTCCCGTTCTTTATATTCCCGAGCTGTTTCTCCATTTCGGTCTTCGTTACAGCAGCGATGAATACTTCGAACACCTTATCAGAACTAAGGATTTTGCGATGACACACCCTTCGTGTACTTTACAGATAAATGAATTTCCGAGCTTTAACAACATTGACTTTACTATAATCAGCGGAAAACAGGTCATTGTATCCAAGGCAAAAAGTCCGGCTATCCACTTTATTATCAGACACCCGCGCATGGTGCGTTCATTCGAAAGATTTTCAGCAACGATAAGAACGTAAGCTTATCCGCATATTTTAAATAGAAACGAAGCATAATATTTACACAGACTTTAATTTCAATATCAACAGCTTATCCATATCACGTTTTTTCATTTCAAAGGTTGACAAATTCTAAAAGCTATGAAGTCCTATTTACGGCTTCATAGCTTTATTTGTAATATTATTAATATCATTTTTTATATTTTTTTGTTTTACCTATTGACATAGTATGTCGATAGGTGTTATAGTATTAATCGGTACTAAAAAGAAAGTCGGGTAATCAGCATGATGATATCGAGCAAGGGAAAATATGCCGTGCGCGTAATGGCGCAGCTTGCTGTAGACGGCAGCAGCGGCGAATATGTTCCTCTTAAAACGATCGCCGAACAGCAGCGTATTTCGCTCAAATACAGCGAAAGCATTATGGCTAAGCTTTCCAAAGCCGGTCTTGTGACGGCTGCTTCGGGAAAGGGCGGCGGCTATCGCCTTTCAAAAAGTCCATCTGAATACAGAATATCGGATATTCTCAAAGCAGCGTCGGAAACGATAGCGCCGGTATCATGCACAAACGGGGCAGTTCCCTGCGAAAACACAGACAGCTGCTGTACATTTCCGATATGGAACGAGCTTAACGAAATAGTCAGCGACTTTTTAGACAGCAAGACGCTCGCCGACGTCGCGGCGAATATTACGTAACACCGGAGGCAAACAAATGTCAGAAACAGTATTATCAGTTGAAAAATTAAATGTAAGCATTAATGAAAAGCATATCCTACACGATGTGGATATCACCGTAAACCGCGGTGAGGTACACGTTCTCATGGGACCGAACGGCGCAGGAAAGTCCACATTGGGCAACGTCATTGTAGGAAATCCTGCATACAGTGTAGATTCGGGCAAAATTGTATTCGGGAATGAGGAGATCACGAACATTTCGGCAGACAAGCGCGCAAGATCGGGTATGTTCATGTCATTTCAGAATCCCCCCGAGATTGGCGGAGTATCGCTCAGCTCATTTTTGAGAACGGCTGTTGAACAGCGCAGAGGTCAAAAGGTAAAGCTTTGGGATTTCAAAAAAGAGCTGAAAGCTGCTATGGAGCTGCTTGAAATGGACGAATCATACGCGCAGAGAGATCTCAACGTCGGCTTTTCGGGCGGTGAGAAAAAAAAGTCAGAAATTCTTCAAATGCTGCTTTTGAAGCCTACGCTTGCGGTTCTTGACGAAACGGATTCCGGACTTGACGTAGACGCAGTTCGACTTGTTTCGAAGGGAATCAAGGAATACGTGGAAAAATGCGGAGGAAGCCTGCTTATCATTACGCACAGCACGAGAATACTGGAATCAATCAACGTAGATTACACTCACGTTATGGTAAACGGCAGGATCGTAAAGACGGGCGGCGCTTCTCTCGTTACAGAGATCAACGAAAACGGCTTCGCTGATTACGAATGATAAATATCAACCAAGAAGGACGATCATAATGGCAGAAACAACGAAGGTCACCGATATTGACCGCAGTATATATGATATCCGCAATGCGGAAGACAATGATTACAGAATGAGATCGGGTCTTACTCCCGAGATCGTAGAAAAGCTCTCTGCGGAAAAGAACGATCCGGAATGGATGCTTGAGTTCCGTTTAAAGTCGCTTGAAGTTTACAACAAGCTTGATATTCCCGATTGGGGTCCGCCTATTGACGAGCTTGACATGGATAACATCTCGACCTACGTGCGCCCGAAAAGCGACATGAAGGCAAGCTGGGAGGACGTTCCTGAGGATATAAAGGACACATTCGAGCGGCTGGGTATTCCGCAGGCAGAGCGCAAATCTCTTGCCGGCGTCGGCGCGCAGTATGATTCCGAGCTTGTTTACCACAATGTTAGAGATGAAGTGTCAAAACAAGGCGTCGTTTACACTGACCTTGAAAGCGCTCTGCGTGGGCCGTTCGCCGAGCTTATCAGAAAGAAGTTCATGCACCTTGTTCCTCCGAACGACCACAAGTTTGCCGCGCTTCACGGCGCTGTATGGTCAGGCGGCTCATTCGTGTACGTGCCCGAGGGAGTACACCTTGATATTCCTCTACAGTCATATTTCAGACTGAACGCCAAGGGTGCAGGTCAGTTTGAGCATACGCTCATTATCGTTGAGGATAACGCTTATCTTCATTTTATTGAGGGCTGTTCCGCGCCGAAATACAACGTAGCTAACCTTCACGCAGGCTGTGTGGAGCTTTACGTTGGCAAGAACTCAACTCTTCGCTATTCGACTATTGAAAACTGGTCGAAAAACATGTATAATCTCAACACAAAGCGGGCTGTTGTCGAAGAAGGCGGCAGAGTTGAATGGGTATCCGGCTCTTTTGGCTCTCACACATCTTACCTTTACCCCATGACAATATTAAAGGGAAAGGGCTCTTCGATGGAGTTTACCGGAATAACGTTTGCCGGAAACGGTCAGGACCTGGACACAGGCGCAAAGGTCGTTCACAACGCCCCGGATACAAGCTCTGTGATAAATACACGCTCCATATCTAAGGACGGAGGTATCAGCACATACAGAAGCTCTGTCGTTATAAACCCTCAGGCAAAGGGAGCCAAGGCTTCTGTTTCCTGCGAATCGCTCATGCTTGATTCCATATCGCGATCAGACACCATTCCGGCTATGGATATCCGCACGGGAGAATGCGATGTAGGTCACGAAGCACGTATCGGAAGAATTTCTGACGATCAGGTTTTTTATCTGATGTCGCGCGGCATGTCGGAAGAAGACGCGAGAGCAACGATCGTCAGCGGCTTTGCCGAAAACGTTTCAAAGGAGCTTCCGCTTGAATATGCTGTTGAAATGAACAATCTTATCCGATTGGAAATGCACGGGAGTATGTAAGCTTATGACTAATATTAACACAAACACAGATCTAAAAATAAACTGCGTGCCTTCTCTTACGTGGTATTTTCTGAAAATGAACGACGCACGCCTAAAATGGCAGAAAAACGAAGGCGCGGCACTGACGAATGCTGTAAACGCAGATGATATATTTATTGAAAACAACGGCTCGGACGGTTATTTCCCGAAAGATGACATACAAACAATATTCGATGAAAACGATTACGCACGCATATCTGTTTCGGCAGACAAAAACGAAGAAAAGACTGCGCGTATCTGCTTTGACGGCACAGACGGCAGCAAGGCAGCAAAGCTGTGCGTAAACGCCGCTGAGGGCAGCAGCGTTACTGTTTACATCACATTCAAGGGCAGCGCGTTCCTTGCAGTCCGCACATATACGGTTGTCGGGAAAAACGCCTCTGTCAAGCTGATCTTAACGGAGCTTAATGATGAAAACGGAAGACTTATCACCGATAACGACACATTAGTTGAAGAAAACGGTACATTTACCGTTTTGCGTTTCTGCCCCGGTACAGCAAGCACTCATGTGCAGTCACGTGTGTTGTTAAAGGGCAATGAGAGCAAGCTCATTTCGGAAACTGCTTATCTCGGTGCAAAATCGCAGAAGCTGGACATGAACTATGTCATTGCACATATCGGCAAGCGCACTTCATGCGAGGTAAAGGCAAACGGTGCACTGGACGACAACGCATCTAAGATATTCAGAGGAACGATTGATTTTCGCTGCGGCTCTTCCGGTTCATTCGGAAACGAATCCGAAAACGTGCTTCTTTTCAGCAATGATATTGAGAACAAAACTCTCCCCGTCATTCTCTGCGACGAGGAGGACGTTAACGGAAATCACGGTGCAACTATCGGAAGAATTTCCGAAGAAACGCTGCTATATTTCGCTTCGCGAGGAATATCAGAGGAGGAAGCTCAGAAGCTGCTCACCGCCTCTATTTCCGACGCATTTTGCAGATTAACGGGCGATGAAGAAACTACAAAGCAGATCATCAGAAGAACAAGGGGCGATGAAGATGAATAATACTCTTCTTACCGATCACCGTGAGGATTTCCCTTTACTGAAACAATTCGACGCAGCATATCTTGATAACGCGGCGACTTCGCAAAAACCGCAGTGCGTTATTGACGCAGAAAAGAATTTTTACGAAAAGCTCAACAGCAATCCTCTGCGCGGCTTTTATGACCTCAGTCTTGCGGCAACGGATGCATACGAAAACGCCCGTGAAAGCGTTCGCAGATTTATAGGAGCAAAAAGCACAAAGGAGATCATCTTCACTGCAAATGCTACGTCGGCGATCAATCTCGCGGCTTACAGCTACGGTCTGAGCAATATCGGTTCTAATGACAGGATAGTTGTATCTATCGCCGAACACCACAGCAATATGCTTCCGTGGCAGATGGTTGCAGCAAAAACGGGAGCTGAGCTGGAATACATGAAATGCGGCAAACAGGGCGAATTTTCAGATGAAGAGATCGACCGCTGCATAACGAGCAATACAAGGCTTGTTGCAATTGCGGCTGTATCCAACGTAACGGGCGCGTGTGCGCCTATTCAAAAAATAATTGCAGCGGCACATTCTTTCGGCGCTGTTGTAATGCTAGACGGTGCGCAGTCCGTTCCTCATATGAAAACGGACGTCCAGGAGCTTGACGCGGATTTCCTTGCATTTTCGGCTCACAAGATGATGGGGCCTATGGGCGTAGGCGTTTTATACGGCAAGCAGGAGCTTCTTGAAAAAATGCCCCCGTTTTTGACAGGCGGTGAGATGATCGAATCGGTAAGGCTTGACGGCGCGACATATGCTCAGCTGCCGCATAAATTCGAAGCAGGAACGGTAAATGCAGCAGGTGCGGCTGCGCTTGACGCTGCTATCAAATACTACGAAAAAATTGGCATAGATAATATGGAGCAGCGTGAGCAATATCTTACAAAATACGCGTTTGATGGTCTTAGTCAAATTCCGCATGTTAACATTATTGGCTCTTCGGACAGTTCCAATCATACAGGTATACTTTCCTTTACAATAGACGGAGTTCACCCTCACGACGTAAGCGCTGTTCTCAACGATGACAAAATATGTATTCGTGCCGGACATCACTGCGCTCAGCCGCTGCTTGCGCATCTGGGTGTTCGTTCATCGTCACGCGCAAGCCTGATGTTTTACAACACAACGGAAGAGATCGACAAATTCCTCGCAAGCGTTGCCTCTGTGAGAAAATTAATGGGATATCGGGAGTGATAATATGAGCAACAGAAGCTTTTACAACGAGGTGCTTACCGACCACAATATAAGCCCGGGACATAAGCATGAAATCGAAGGCGCTAACTTTGAGCTTGAAGGCGTTAACCCAAACTGCGGCGATGACATCATTCTGAAGCTTCGTGTAGAAGACGGCGTTATCGCAGACGGCGGCTATACAGGGGACGGCTGCGCCATCTCCCAGGCTTCGGCAGATATCATGCTTGACCTTGTTATAGGCAAATCTACCGACGAGGCTCAGCGCCTTGCAGATATGTTTCTCAGAATGATACGCGGCGAAGCGACAGATGAAGAGATTGAAGAGCTTGAAGAAGCCGGTGCTCTTAAAGATGTTTCGCACATGCCTGCAAGAGTAAAATGTGCCGTTCTCGGCTGGCACACCTTGGGAAATATACTTGATAAATCGTGATCCATAATTAAATAGAAAACTGTCTGTCCCTATAATTGTGGGGCAGACTTTTTTTATGCTCCTATTCATTTTATGAATTTTATTTTAGTTAGTGGTTATACTATCAGAGTAATATATACAGAACGAACGGAAAGGAAGACCAATTAAATGCCAAAATATAAGTGCAGCGAATGTGAAAATATATTTGATTCTCAGGAAAAACAGCCGACCTGTCCGAAGTGCGGCGCTGCGTCCGACAGATGCGAAAAAATAGAGGACGCACCTGTTACTAAATACACCGGAACGCAGACGGAGAAAAATCTGAGAAAGGCATTCACAGACGAGGCTGAGGCACGAGATAAGTATACATTTTTCGCGTCCAAGGCAAAGGAAGAGGGCTTTGAGCAGATCGCAGCCATATTTGAAAAGACTGCGGAAAACGAAAAGGAACATGCTGAGATCTGGTTCAATGAGTTGGGCGGCTCTGACTGCACGGCACAGAATCTGACGAACGCTGCTAACGGTGAGAACTACGAATGGACAAATATGTATTCAAGCTTTGCAGAAACAGCAGATCGTGAAGGATTTCCGGAGCTGGCGGAGAAGTTCCGTGCAGTCGGCGAGATCGAAAAGCACCATGAAGAGCGTTACCGCGCTCTTATTCACAATGTTGAGGCGCAGGAAGTCTTTGCAAAAAGCGAAGTAAAGGTATGGGAATGCCGCAACTGCGGTCATATTATGACAGGCACAGCCGCGCCCGAGGTATGCCCCGTCTGCTCTCACCCACAGTCTTATTTCCAGCTTCACGCAGAAAATTACTGATCTCTTTCTCGAAAAAAGCCTCCTCCGAAAATCTCCGGAGGAGGCATAGTTATATGCTTATAATTATTATCAATACGGAATAATATCAACACCGTTTGCTATTGTTTTATTCTCCTGGATACCGTCCCATGTGGAATTGCTTGCAGGATAGTAGATCGTTACCGTTCCGTAAGGCTCCCACGTAAGCTGATCCGGCTCGTCATCGCCCCACAGAGGATCTATACCGAATCCGGGTTTATTGCCTGTAAAGTAAACCTCACCGTCCTGCATATCGAACGCACCCTTACCGACAGTAGAAACCGATGACGGAAGATTCATGGTTATGCCGGCATTTCCGCATGAGCTGTAGAATGCAAGAGTGCCTATTGTGGAAAGATTATTGGAGAACGTGACGCTTGAAAGCGCATTACAATTCTGGAACGCCTGGAACTCTATCGCCGTTACGCTGTCTGCAAGCTCTACGCTCCTCAGATTTACGGCTTCTGCAAATGCACAGCTGCCGACAGAGGTAACTCCGTCGCCGATCACTACGCGTTCAATCTCGCCGAGGTAATCGTACCAGGGGCGTGTGCTTTGCATTGTAAACGTGGAGAAGTCCATAAAGTTATGCTGTAAGTGAGTTTCCTGCGGCATATAGTCGTAATTAGTCATTGCGCCGCTGCCGTTGATGTAGATAGTTCCGTCGTCGTAATACTCCCACGTCACATTGTCTCCGCAGTCACCGCTGTCTTTAAGAGAACCGTTGCCCTTCTTTACAGCGTAAACAACAACGTTGCATTCCGCGGTTTTTCCGTTGGAGGAAACAGCTGTAATAACCGCCGAGCCTTCTCCGTTTGCTGTAACCGTGCCGTTGCTGACGCTTGCAACGGAATCATCGCTGCTTGACCAGGAAACAGTTTTATCCTCTGCATTGATCGGCTTGATATCTGCGTCAAGAGAAGCTGTATCACCGACATTTAGCGAAAGCTCCGAAGAGGAAAGCGAAATTGAAGAAACCTCAACAGGAGCTCGGCTTTCCGGCTCACTCTGAACAGGCTTGCTTTGCACGGAGCTTGTTTTGCTCTGCGGCTGTGAGCTTTGTGATGAAGTCTGCTGGCGGCTGCTTGCGCTGCTGCTTACCGTCGTCTTGCTTGAAGTATTATTCTCCGCAGCTGTATGAGTTGTAGCTTCGTTTGATTTACTCGAAACCGCTGCGCTGCTTGTAGTTTTACTGCTTGCAGAAGGCTTGCTGCTGCTTGAAGATGGTTTACTGCTTGAAGAGCTGCTCTTTTTATCGCTTTCTGTGTCGGCAGGCTTGCTGCTCGGCGCAGAAGAGCTTACCTCTTTCTTCTCGCTTTCTGCCGATGATGTATCCGATTCTGCCTGATTTGTATCCGATTCTTCCTCGAAAATTGTTGGGATACTTATACCAACATTCACCGTTACTACCGATTTTTCTTTAAGATTTATACCTGCCTTTGGCGACTGAGAAATTACGATTGCGTCGTCACTTTCTTCTATAGCATTTATATAAGGCGTAAGCTTACTGTCCTCAAGCGTTTTTTCAGCCTCGGAGCGCTTCATTCCTACAACGTTCGGCACAGGCGCTACATTTTCTTTTGTAGCGGCGGTCAGCACAATAGTATCTCCGCGCCTTACCTCGTCTCCTGCTTTTACGCTCTGTGCAAGGATCTCGCCCTCCGGCATATCTGTATTATGCTGATAATCCATCTGTACCGAAAGCTTGTTGTCTGAGAGAACAAGCTGAGCGTCACCCTGATCCATACCAACTACATCGGGCATAGCAAAAGGCGCTGCGCCCGTGCTGACGATCAGCTCGATAACACTTTCGGGAAATACAGTGCTGTTCTTTTTCGGCGCCTGATACTTAACAAGCCCCTCGCCTACCGTTTCATCACTCTCATATGTGATCTCAGGCTCAAGGCCTCTGCCGATAAGCTGACTTTTAGCCCTCTCCTCTGTTCTAAGCTCTACGTTAGGAACAGTTACTTCCTCATAGCCGAGCGACACGACTACCGCAACAGGCGTAGTATTCTTTATCTTTGCGTTTGCACCCGGCTGCTGCGACATTATCACATCTCTGTCAAAGCTGTCGCTGTACATATGCTCCGACACCATGACGGAACAGCCTACCTCCTGAGCTTTAACAAGAACCTCGTCATAAGTCATACCCACAAAATCGGGAACCGTTATCTCTTTTTCTGCTCTGTTTGAAGAGCCGTTAGACACTGTTATCGTGATCTCATCGCCTTCGTCGGCTTCTGCAAACGGGTCGTGATCCTGGCTGATAACGCAGCCCTTTTCGATAACATCGTTATCCTCCTCATTTACCTTTACATTAAAGCCAAGCTCACTGAGCTTACCCTCGGAAAACTTAATATTTGTTCCTCTTATATCGGGGACGATCTGCTTCGGGTCGGGTGCGCTGACAATTACATTAACATTACTGTTTTTCGCAACGACTGCACCTCCACTTACGTCCTGTGAAAGAATATGCTCCTCAGGAACCTGATCTGATTCCCGCTTGCCGAGTATCGTCATATTCAGATCTGCTTTTACAAGCTTTTCACTGCCCTCGTCAACGTCACAGCTTATAACATACGGCACATATGTATCGCCGTCTGAGATACCGGAATCTGCGTTCATGTCCGGGTCAGACCCAAGCACGCCTGCGGCGAACAGCGCTATCAGCGTTACAACGGCAACAGACGCGGCAGGCAGGGATATCTTCGCCCAAAGCGGCCAGCCGCCCGATGATTTCCTGCGTATCTTTCCTGTTTTGCGCTCTGCGACATTTACACCGGTAAGCTCTTCGATAAACGTCTTTACATCGGGTGTTCTGTCCTCTATGCGCACATTCAGGGCGTTCATTATCGCCGTTTCCTGATCGGTAGTGATCTCCTTATTCAGCTTTGAGATTGGGATAATATTATCCTTGCCTTTTTTCTGCAACAAAACATGACGTTCAAACGCGTCGGGCGGAACTGTTCCTGTCATCATTTTATACATAGTTGCGGCAATTGAATAAACGTCTGTATAAGCGCCCTGTTTTGCGTGACCGTTGTACTGCTCGGCAGGGGAAAACCCGTTTTTGATGATGACAGTCATCGTCATGTTGTTGTCAGTAGCAGCAAAGCGTGCAGAACCGAAGTCAATAAGCTTTACGTCACCGCTTTTTGTAACAAAGAGGTTATCCGGAGAAATATCCCGGTGAATAACGCCTGCTTTATGCACCTCGGTAAGTGCCTCAAGAACAGGCAGCATCATTTCTATGGTCTTGTCAACGGATAAAGTCCCTTCGCGTTCGAGCATGGAAGCTACTGTTTCTCCGTCGAGAAATTCCATAATCAGGTACGCAGTGTTATTCGCTTCAAATGTATCGAACACCTTAACGACGCCGGGGATAGAGTTAAACTTAGCGAGCTTTTTTGCCTCTTCGCCAAATTTTTTCAAACCGTCTTCGAACCGCTTCTGCTTGTCACCGTCGTAGACAGAGAGCTTTTCCTGACCTGTTGCTCTTGACGAAAGCTCATTAGGAAGAAATTCCTTTACTGCAACCTTCATCTGCAAAAAGCCGTCCCATGCGATATAAGTTACGCCGAAGCCGCCGCAGCCTAAAACTCTGCCAATTATATATCTATCATTAAGAATAGTGCCGGGGGCAAGATATAAGGCACCGTCAGGCATTGTATCCTCTTTGTAGCCGCAGTGAGGGCATACATTAAGTTCATCATCGTAATGATCCATACAGCCCATACATAGCTTCATAATATAACACTACCTTTCTAATATATATTTATCCTGATTATCAAAAAAGCCTTCGTAATCGCTGTAAATAGACGTATAAAATTCTCTGACATCATCGTTTACAGGAAAGCTTTCGTCGGAGTAACGCACATGAAGAATTTCCTGAGCGTTTTCACTGTACATATATTCAAGCAGCTTCAACGCCGCTTTATTCTGCTTACTTCCTGAATCGTTAGCAGCCCATACGTTGTCGTATTTACAGTATACGTTTTCCGCATCACAGTACATCAGTCTGTAATGGCCTGTCATATTTTTCGATACTTCAAAATAATTCTTCGTATTTGTTCCATAAAACGCTGCAGTTTTGTCGTAAAACTGTTCAGACGCGTTTTCATTAAAAATAAGTTCTGCTTCAGGAAAAGTCTTTGTAATTGCTGCGTCATCAGTAACAAAAAGTCTGCCACCGGTATCGCCTGCCGAAAAGGCCTTTTGCTCGTCTGCGGCGTAGTCCGTATTAAAAAAGACAGCGGGAGCATTGAAGCCGAGAGGAAGATAATTATAATTTCCGTATGCCTTTCTTACCTGAGAAAGCAGCGTGCAGTGCTCTGTTTTTTCTTCTTCAAAAAGGGATTCTAAAGACAAATGATCTGAACAGGATTCATCGCCCACAAACTCGTAAAGATTTGGCTGACCATCTTTATCTTCAAGCATTTCGGCGTATATATCAGCGTCAAATCCCTCCAGATTTATCGTGACGTCGGGAAACGTCTTGTTAAAATCGGAAACTATATCGCTGTATGCCTTTTCCTCGCGGCTGTCGGCTTCTGCGTCACCGCTTTTGCAGTACCACATAGAAAGCGTACATTTCGGCAGCGATCCATTCTTATTAAACGCTGTAAATCTGACAGCAAAACCGGCAGCAACAAGAACGATCGCAGCAGCAGCGGCAGCTATTTCGACGTTACGCCTGGTATGACGTTTTTTCTCCTCCTCTACAACCGGGAGAACTGCTTTATCCTGATGAAGAGCTGCTACAAAATCTTTAACGCTTTTAAACCTCAGGTCTATATCGAGCGACATCGCCTTCATGATAGAGTTGCTTACATATTCGGGGATATCAGGATCCAGCTCATGAGGATACGGCAGCGTATCGTTCATAACTCTTTCGGGAGCTTTAACAGGCTTTTTGCGCGTAAGAATAAAATACAGAGTTGCCCCCAGCGCGTAAATATCAGTCCACGGACCCTGCTTATTGATGCGCTCGTACTGTTCGGGGGGAGCAAAACCGTTTTTCAGCATTACGGTCATCATCTGCGTTTCATTTCCCGAAAAACGTGCCGCACCAAAGTCTATAAGCTTAACTGTTCCGTTTTTGCAAATATGGATATTATCGGGGCTTATATCTCGGTGAATTATGCCCTTCTCGTGCAGCTTTGAAAGAGCATTTGCCGTCTGAGTAATAATATCGATCGCATAATCGAGAGAGATCGTGCGGTAAATACGCATATACTTATTAAGCTCGATACCGTCAAGATACTCCATTGCTATATAAGCAGTATTATTCGCTTCGAAGAACTCGTAAACGTTTACGATATTTTTTTCGGAACTGAACATCGCCATATTCCGCGCTTCGTTAAGAAAACGTTCTTTAAATGACAAAAACATTTTTTCCGCCTGGGGAGAAAACGCAATAACGTCTGTATTATTAGCTGCACGCCCTGAGAAATTCCGAGGATAATATTCCTTCAGCGCAACAATCATATCGAGAGTTTTATCCCACGCACGGTATGTTATGCCGAATCCCCCCGCACCGAGGACTCCTCCTACGATATATCTGTTTGTAAGCGGTGTTCCCGGGGAAAGCTGATATGGTTCTTTAGCAGGACCTCCCTGCTTATGACCGCAGTGGGGGCAAAAGTCCATGCTGCTGTCGATAGGTTCAAAGCAGCTGCTGCATCTTAACATAACTATTATCCTTTTTTCACTAAGTATTGGTCAAACGGCAGCCGCGTGTTCTCAGGGAAGCACTTATTAAATCAGCGCTTCCCTGACGCAATATACCGAAAACAGCAATTGCATTAATAACGCTTTGGTTGGGGTAAAAAACCACAAACGCAGCTGTATGTTTATCAATTTGTTATTATTGTATATCCGGTATAGTAGTCACTGTCACCGTCATTGTCCCTGCCTATAAGAACGGGAGCGTTCGCACTGTCCTCACTCATAGCAGTCAATGACGTACATTCTCCGCTGATACCGAGGGTATCGGTATCCTCCGTAACCTTTAAATAAACATGGAAGACCGGAGCTTTAGTATCCCTGGAGTAATCAAAGCTGATAAATGTTGCAGCCATAGCAGCCATTTTCAGTGTACCCTGGTGATCTGTGGGGTTGAACATATACAGCTTATTATCACTCTCAGATGACTGATATTCAAGAACATTGGAATCGTAGTAAAGCTCATAGTTCATTGCACCCATGCCCGCAGGCTCACCGTCTATCGTTACATTACCGAGGAGAATATCAACGGTGATTATGTCGCCCTTGCGGTATCTGGTGGAGCTGTAAGAGCCGTAATACTCATCGTAATTCATATAATCATCTAATCTGAACCATGCACCTTCTGTCACATTGACGCCTTCGTTGTTGTATCCGCTCAGATTATTATTAAGAACATAGATCCAGCCGTCGAAATTGTCAGTATTCAAACCGCTGTTATACGGGCAGTTGCCATGATATCCATGGGTATCGATATTTACTGTACGCAGATCTGCAAGCGATTCTTCAACTGTTCCTGTATTATTGCTGATATAGGAGTTGAAAACGATCCAATCGGTCTTTGATGTCACGTTAGTGATCTTAAAGACATTATTTCCTACCTCAGGTGCAGCCGACATTCTTGTTCCCGGCCAATAATCACTTTCAAATCCGCCGTTGTTGTCATCTATCCACCAGTATGCACCTACATCGCCGTTAAATGCGCCTCGGTTTTCAAGGAAATAATTATCCGGCGCAAGGAAATAGTAGGTATAAGAATATTCCGGTTCTTCCTGCTGTGGAGCAGGAGTCGGATCAGGATCAGGCTGAACCGGCTTCGAAGAAGGAGTCTTGCTGCTTACGCTCGGATTCTGCGGTGTTTTCTGTGTTGTCTGATTATTGTTCTTGGCAGAAGAAGCAGTTGAAGCGTTATTATTTCCGCCGTTATTGTTATTATTATTGTCGTTATCGTTATTATTGTTTTCATTCTCTTCTGCTGTTTCGGAATTTCCGTTTACAACATTAGTATTTTGTCTGCCGTCACTGACATTGATCGTTATAGTTGCATCCTTTTTGGATCCGCTGCCTGCCGAAGGATTCTGTGAAATGACCATACCCTTGGCTACAGTATTGCTGTAGCTCTTGTTGATCTTAACCTTAAAGCCTGCGTTTTTGAGCGCTTTTTCGGCGTCGGTCTGAGATTTTCCGACAACATCAGGTACCTTTATAACAGCAGAATGCGTGCATATTGTAAGCACTACTTCGTCACCGGGACGAACATCGCTGCCTGCCTTCACGCTTTGACCAAGAACTTCGCCTTCTTTTTTACTGTCGTCCTGCTTTAAGCTAAAGGAAACAACAAGCCCCTGTCCTTCAAGCGTATTTTTTGCGTCGTTCTGCTGCTGACCGACAACATTTGGCATTGCGAACTTTTTAGAGCCTGTACTTACCTTAAGCTCTACATCATCTTCAGGATTAAGCATACTGCCTGAATCGGGACTCTGACCGATAACGAGACCTGCTGCAACAGTATCGTCTTCAACGTGAACGATTTTGTAATAAAGACCGCGGCCGAGGAGCTGGCTTTTTGCTTTTTTCTCTGTCTGGAAAATCAGGTCGGGAACCTGCACCTTGTCATAACCGAGAGAAGCAGTAAGGAATACGGGCTCGGTATTTTTTACCTTAGAATCTTTTTCAGCGCTTTGTGAGAGAACTATATCGCGCTTACTGTCTTCATCATAAATACGGGAGCTTACTATGATAACAAATCCCTGCTTTTCCGCTTCAGCAAGAACATCGTCAAATTTCTTCCCCTTCAGCTCGGTGACTGTTACTTCCTTTTCGGGCGTTTTCTTTGCAGGATCTCTGCCCTTTGATACAGTAAGAGTGATCTCGCTGCCGTCGTCTATACCGGCGTATGGCTCTTCACTTTGAGCTATAACACCGCCTTCGGCAATAACGTCGCTGTACTCCTCCACAGTTTTCACTTGAAAGTCCAGTTCTTTAAGCTTCTTTTCCGACATCTCGGCGTCCATACCAATAAGATTAGGAACGTACTGGATCATCTGACCGGAGCTTACCTTAACGTTTACGACTGTGTTTCGCGGAACAACTGCACCTACGTTTATAGCCTGATCGAGAATAAGGTTTTCATCAAGGAAATCCGAAAAGCTCTTACCGTAGATCTTCATGATAAGACCTTTTTCCTCGAACAATTCCTGAGCCGCGCTGTAATCCTGACCAACGACATTGGGAACACGAGCTTCTCCTTCTTCAACGATCGTATCTATATCCAGATTCTTACCGAACGATATGATTCCGGTTGTGATAAGTATAGTAAACACAGCTATCAGTGCAGCCGCTGCCGGAACTCCGATTTTTGCCCAGATAGGCCAGCTTGCGGTATCGATCGGGTTAATTTTTCCTGCTCTGCGCTTTACAGGCTCATTTGTAGTAAGCTCATAGAGGAAAGAAGTCATATCGGGAGTACGATCCTCTACTCTGATATTAAGCGCATTAAGAATTGCATTTTCATGATTCAGATCAATATTTTTATCGAATTTCGCAAGCGGCTGAAGAATATCCTTGCGTTTATTCTCAAAGAACGCTCTTCTTTCGAGAGCGTCGGGGGGCGTTTCCCCCGTTATCATTTTATACATCGTTGCAGCAACGGCATAAACGTCGGTATAAGGACCCTGATCGCCGCGGCTGCGGTACTGCTCCTCGGGTGAGTAACCGGGCTTGATGATAACGGTAAGCGAACGGCTGTGGGTAGTCGTTGCATAACGCGCTGCACCAAAGTCGATAAGCTTGACCTCGCCGTCTTCAGTAACAAAGATATTATCCGGAGCGATATCGCGGTGAATAATACCGTCCTTATGAACGTCTTCAAGCGATTTTATGATAGGTATCATCATCTGGATTGCTTTATCCTCAGGAATGCGCTTCTCACGTTTAAGGATCTCTGCAAGCGTTTCTCCCTGGAGAAGCTCCATGATGATATACGCCGTATTATTGCATTCGAAGCTGTCGAATATCTTAACGATACCGGGAGTTGCGTGGAATTTTGCAAGCTTTTTTGCTTCGTCGATAAACTTACTCATACCGTCGGAGAACTGCTCCTGCTTATCTCCGCCGAAAAC
>CACYDO010000261.1 GCA_902773165.1 uncultured Ruminococcus sp.
GCGGATACAAGGAATTGATCTCCGTTTGCTATGATTATTATGATAATCTCATAGGCGTTGAAGTATCTTCCTGTGTTGAACTCAAAAGCAATGATCTTCGGAAAATGCTGCGGCTAACTCGAACGGAATTCAAGCTGCTGCAGGGGCATGAATCTTGTTACATAAGATACCGTATGCTAAGAGAGCAGCTGCCCGAACTGAAGCCCGAAGAGCTTTTCGAGATCGCCAACTCTCTGTTTTACGCATACGAGCTTATATCTTTTTCGGAGGCTGCCGGAACAACTGTCATGAGAATGTTTCGCTATCTCAGTGAAAACAATCTGTCTGCTGTAATCTACCGCGATTATGCCGATCAGTGCCGAAGGCTCGGCTACGATATGCACGACACGGCGATCGGACTTCCGCACGATCTTCTCGCGGCGCACGAGCGGTTTTCACAGATCATCAAGTACGAAAAGACCAAAAAGGCTAAGGCGGAATTCGCAAAGTGGTTTGAGAAGCGTAAGATTTTCGAATATGAGACCGACACGCTGATACTTCGTCAGCCGCAGTGCTACGAGGAGATCATCGCAGAGGGCAGAGCGCTGTGCCACTGTGTGGGCGGCTATGCCGAAAGGCATTCGGAAGGCAAGACGAATATTTTCTTTATTCGTAAGAAATCAGAACCGCTAAAACCGTACTACACGATCGAAGTATCTAGCAACTTTAAAATCGTGCAGTGCTACGGCTACAAGAATAACAGAATGCAGGCAAAGCCCGACGAGATCAAGGCTTTCGAGCAGGAATATCAACAGTATTTGGAGGAATTGAAGCATGAACACGAACGAGTTAGAGTTAAATCGACATGAGCAGGCTCTGAGCCTGCATCAGCAGGTCATGACAAGCGGCAGCCTCGCCGCGCAGAACCTTTTCGACATGGCAACCGCGCTCAAGGAGATGCGCGACGGCAAGCTGTACAAGGAGCTCGGCTATCAGAATTTCGAGAGCTACTGCGAGAAAATGGTAGGTATGAAACATTCGAATGCTTACCGTTATATTTCTATTGCGGAAAATATTAAGCCTGAAAGTTTCCCAACGTTGGGAAACTTCGGAGCAAGCAAGCTGATGCTTCTTGCACGGCTTTCCGATGAAGAGCAGAAGGAAATTGCTGAAAAGATCGACGAAACAACGACCTATAAGCAGTTGCAGGAAGAAATCAACCGCATAAAAGGCGAGAAGCTGAAGCTCGAGAACGAGCGGGAGAAGCTGAACGCAAAGCTTAAGGCGGAAGCTGCAAATGTAGAGGAAGCGCGTTCAGATCTTGAGCGCGCCGAAAAAGAGCTAAAAATAGCGCAGATCAAGTCCGCTGCCGAGATGGATAGAGCAAACCGAACAGCTGTTAAGCTTCAAGATCAGCAGCGCGAAAACGTCCGTCTCGAGAAAGAAAACCGGGAGCTGAGAAGCCGCCCCGTCGAAGTCGCCGTCGTGGACAACTCCGACAGCGAACGCCGTTTGCAGGAAATTATCCGATCACTCGAGCGTGAGAACATCAGGCAGAACGAGCTGATGGATCAGAGATACGCCGAAGACCGCAGAGAGCTTGAAGAGCAGAAACAAAGGGAGATAGACGCTATCAGAGCCGAATACGAGCAGAAGCTCAAAGACGCAGCCGCCGAAGCTCAGCCCGAAGACAAGGACAAGCAGGAGTTTAAGGTGTTTCTCGTAATGGCGCACGATGCATTAACAAGACTGGTAGCTGTTGCAAACACACACCGCTCCGAGCCTGTTTATGCCAACAAGGTCAAAGAACTGTTAAGCAGCGCAAATAAAATGTTGGAGGAATGAAAATGAGTTTATACGACCTGACCAACGACTTCACAGAGCTGTTCGACCAGTTCGAGCAGATAGAATCCTACGAGCCGGACAAGGACGAAAACGGCGCGTACATAGACGAAAACGGGGAGATCATCGAGAACCCTAAAGCGTTCATCGAATCGCGCAAAACCGAGCTGTGTGAGGCGTGGTTCGATACGTTGGACGGAATCGAGGAGCTTTTCGAGGACAAGGCGGTCAACATCGCTTTGTTTATTAAGGAACTTGAATCGGAAGCCGCTCAGATCAAAGCAGAAAAGCTTCGTTTGCAGGCGCGGCAGTCAAAAAAAGAAAAGACCGCCGCAAAGCTGCGCGAATATCTGATGAACAGTATGAACCGGATCAAGCGAGAAAAGATCGATTCTCCTAAAGCATATATCCGTGTTAAGCTGAACCCCGAAAGTACGATCATTGACAACGAAGACAGCGTTATCCTGTGGGCGCAGAATAACAACCGTGATGAAGATGTGCTTAGCTATCAGAAGCCGAAAATACTGCTGAATGAAGTCAAGAAGCTTATCAGGAACGGTGAAGATATTTCGGGCGCGCGCCTTTACAGAGCGCCGAATATCGAAATAAAATAAGGAGGAAATTTCATGGCACTATTCGAAAAGGCAACAAGAGCAAAATCAAAAGCCCGTATCGCTCTTATCGGAGCGTCGGGGAGCGGAAAAACATTATCCGCATTGTACCTTGCATACGGCTTCACGGGTGATTGGGGCAAGATCGCGCTCATCGACACCGAGCACGAGCGCGGACGATTTTACGCCAATCGTGAAGATCTCGCAACGGGCGAGTTCCTTTACGCGGCTCTCTCTGCGCCGTATTCTGCGGAACGTTACATACAGTACGTCACCGAGGCGGCAAAGCTTATCGGTGAGGACGGCGTCGTTATTGTTGATTCGTTTTCTCACGCATGGGACAACGAGGGCGGCGTGCTCGATTTCAAGTCCGAAGTGGAGAAACGCCCCGGCAAGACAAGCTATTCCGCTTGGGACGATGCGGGCAAGGTGCAGAACAGGCTCGTCAACGCGATTCTTTCCGCGCCGTGTCACACGATACTGACGATGCGCACAAAGATGGCGTACGCGATGGAAGAGAACGAACGCGGCAAAATGCAGCCCGTCAAGCTTGGGCTTGCTCCCGTGCAGCGTGAGAATACCGAGTACGAATTTGACATCTGCCTGCTCATAGACCGCACACACAGGGCGACGGTGAGCAAGGACACGACGTTCCTCGACGGCTGGAGCGGCGTTATCACATCGGAACTGGGAGCGCAGCTGCGTGATTTCCTCTCCGAGGGTGCCGACCTGCCGAGGTGCACCGAATGTGGAAAGGTCATCACGCCGACGCAGAGAAAGACCGTTGAGCAGATAATCGAGGGCGGCGAAAAGCTGTACGGACAAAGGCTCTGCGCCGCCTGCATAGCGGCTCGCGTAAGAGCGGAAAGGGCAAAGAATGAACAAGCTGCGCCCGTATCAGAATGACCTTGTTGA
>CACYDO010000262.1 GCA_902773165.1 uncultured Ruminococcus sp.
AATGCGGTCAAAGCTTGTAAATGGCTTGTCATTTGCCGGTGAGATGATCGACGTTAACGCTTATACGGGCGGATTTAATCTGCAAATCGCGTTCTCAACGGGATATCTTGCGGCGAATTCGCTGCCTGAATAGTTTAAGGCAACACCATACAAAGATGCCTATAGGCTCAGCACCAAATCTGACGCCACATCTTTGGCACTATAGTGGTGCGGTATTGCCCTGATTTTTATAAAACGGCATATTATTAATTGTGGAATCCAATAATCCAATTTAACGATCAGAGTAAAATGTTACGTTGAACTCTGGCGGGATGCAGGGGCGCGCAGCGCCCCGCATTAAAAGTCCCCTTCCCTTCGGAGGGAAGGAAGGGGGGAGGTTGGGCTGCGAAAATGAAGATTTGTTTATTTACGATTATTTAGTTACCGAAGTAATAAATAAAAAAGGTGGTATAATAATGTTCGCTGTTGCAATTGACGGGCCTTCGGGCGCAGGCAAAAGCTCTGTATCTAAGGCAGTCGCTAAGGCGGCAGGCTTCGTCCATATCGACACGGGAGCACTTTACAGATCAGTTGCATATTATGCATTGTCAAATAATATTGACGTAAAAGATGAAGCTATGGTCGGCAAAATGCTGTCCGAGATTACCGTTCGGCTTGTTCTTGAAAACGGAGAACAAAAGGTTCTGGTCA
Source organism: uncultured Ruminococcus sp. (assembly GCA_902773165.1). Lineage (GTDB taxonomy): Bacteria > Bacillota > Clostridia > Oscillospirales > Acutalibacteraceae > RUG592. Next base: position 691 of record CACYDO010000262.1, read on the forward strand.
ATGGCGAAAATGTGACCGGAAAAATCAGAACGGAAAACGTCTCCATGGCGGCTTCCGATATCTCGAAAATACCGTCTGTAAGAGCTTTTCTGCTCGATACGCAGCGGAAGACAGCTGATGAGTACAACGTGATAATGGATGGAAGAGATATCGCAACAGTCGTTCTGCCAAATGCCGATGTTAAAATTTTCCTGACGGCTTCGGCTGAAAAAAGAGCTGAAAGAAGATTTAAAGAACTACTTGCAAAAAATGAAGAAGTAGAGTATAATAAGATATTAGAGGACGTAATTAAGAGAGATAGACAAGATACTGAGCGTGAAACAGCACCCCTTAAACCTTCGGATGAATCGGTTATCGTTGATACTACCGAAATGAGCTTCGATCAGTCTGTCGATTTTATTGCAAATCTTATTAAGGAGCGCTTGTAATATGGGGCCTCAGTTTTATCAGGTAGCAAAAACAGTGAGCCGCGGCTTCATGAAGATATTTTTTCCGTATGAAGTTGAAAACGGAGATTCTTTACCCGAGGGGCAGGGCTGCATTATTTGCAGCAATCACCTGAGTAATCTCGATCCCGTTTTCATTAATATTACACAGACCAGGCTGCTCAGATTTATGGCGAAAAAGGAGCTTTTTAAAAACAAGCTCTTCGGTGCGCTGATAACAAAGCTCGGCGCTTTTCCCGTAAACAGAGGAAACGATGGCGGCAAGGCTATCGGTACAGCGGAGGAGCTGCTCTCAGGCGGCGAGTGTATCGGTATTTTTATTGAGGGTACACGCTCGAAAACAGGTAAGCTCGGGCGAGGTCATATGGGCGCGTTTGTGATTGCTCACGCGGCAAACGTTCCTATCGTTCCCTGCTGCATTACGGGCAAAAATATTTTTATCAAGCCCTTCAGAAAGACAAAGATCACCTACGGCGAGCCTATGACCTGCGAGGAGCTTGGAATAGTTACGGGCGATTCAAGAGAGCTTCGCGCCGCTGCAAAAACAGTTATGGAAAAAATTGCAGAGCTTCGCGAGGAGCAGCTTGCGCAGTTCGATAAAAAGGGTAAGAAAAAGTGAAGGTAAAAATCGCCGAAAGCGCAGGCTTCTGCTTCGGAGTAGACCGTGCTGTAAATATAGTCAAAGAGCTTATAAGCCGGGGGGAGAGCGTCAGCACTCTTGGCCCGATTATACATAACAAGCAAGTCGTTGACGAGCTTGAAAAGGATGGAGTTACCGTTGTGAACGAGCCGAATGAGGCTCAGAGCGGCAGAACTCTCGTTATCCGTTCCCACGGCGTGGGCGCGGACGTATATAGTTTATTGGAAAGCAAGGGCGTTAAGTACGTTGACGCTACCTGTCCGTTTGTTGCGAAGATCCACAAGATCGTCCGCGAGCAATCGGAAAAGGGCGCAGCGGTGATAATCGCCGGGGATAAGGATCACCCCGAGGTCGTTGGAATTATGGGATTCTGTATAACGGAGCCTTATACTGTGAAAACGGCTGAGGAGTTGGAAAAACTAGTTTCCGATAACCCTGAATTAATGGACAAAAGCGTATGTTTAGTGGCACAAACTACCTTTGATACGGAAGAATGGAAAAAAATTTTAAAAATTTCCAAAAAACTATGTACAAATTCAATTTTTTTTGGTACAATATGTAATGCGACCTCACAAAGACAAATTGATGCGTATGAGTTGGCAAGATCATCTGACGTGATGATCGTTATTGGAGGCAGGCACAGTTCAAACACGAATAAGCTGTACAGTATATGCAGCAGATCGTGCGAAAGAACGCACCTGATCGAAACGGCGGCTGAGCTTGAGCACATTTATTTCCGCGAGGACGATAACATAGGTATTACTGCCGGAGCTTCTACGCCGGCAAGTATAATTAAGGAGGTACTGGATAGAATGAGTGAGAAATCCGGTGAAGTAATGGAAAATGCTGCAGAGCAGAATTTTGAGGAGATGTTGGAAGAGTCCCTCAAGAGTGTAAACACAAACGACAAGGTTTTCGGCGTAGTAGAGAGAATCGAACCGAATGCCGTTTATGTTTCGCTTGAAGGCAGAAAGCAGACAGGCTATGTTCCTGTTGACGAGCTTTCGAGTGATCCTGCGGCAAAGCCTGAGGATATCGTCAAGGTAGGCGATAAGCTTGAGCTGCTTATCATGCGCACGAACGATCAGGAAGGTACTATCATGTGCTCAAAGAAGCGCGTAGATGCTACAAAGGGTTGGGACGTATTTGAAAATGCTCTTGAAAACAACGAGATCCTTACAGGCGTAGTAACAGAAGTTGTAAAGGGCGGCGTTATTGTCGTTTCCAATGCGATCAGAGTATTCGTTCCTGCATCTCAGGCAACAGCTTCAAGAAGAGATCCTATTGATGCTCTTCTTCAGACAGAGGTAGAGTTCCGTCTTCTTGAGATCGATAAGAGAAGAAGAAGAGCAGTCGGCTCTATCCGCAGCGTGCTCAAGGAGCGCGCAGACGCAGCTAAGGAAGCATTCTGGAGCAGCGTTGAGGTTGGCAAGAAGTACACAGGTGTTGTTAAGTCGCTTACAAGCTACGGTGCATTCGTAGACATCGGCGGTGTAGACGGCATGGTTCATATTTCCGAGCTTTCCTGGTCGAGAATCAAGCACCCGTCTGAGGTCGTTAACGTTGGCGATACCGTAGAGGTATACGTTAAGGGTATCGACACAGAGAAGGGCAATATCTCTCTCGGCTACAAGAAGGACGAGGATAATCCGTGGAATAAGTTTACAGCTGCTTACAAAGTAGGCGATGTTGTTGACGTAACTATCGACGGCCTCAGCACATTCGGTGCATTCGCTGTAATCGTTCCCGGCGTTAAGGGTCTTATCCATATTTCTCAGATCGCTAACCACAGAGTTGAGAAGCCGCAGGACGAGCTTAAGGTAGGCGAGACTGTTAAGGTTAAGATCACTGAGATCAATAACGAGAGCAAGAGAGTTTCTCTCTCCATCAGAGCCGTTCTCAACGACGAAGCTGCTGATGACGCTGCTGTTGAAGAGTAATATTCTGTTATTACAATTACAGTAAATAATAAACGGAAGGCATCCGCAAGGGTGCCTTTTGTCTGTTAATATATATAGTCCGACCGAGATATAACTGAGGTGAATATTTATGGATTTTGAGACAGCAAAAAAACGAGTTGCAGAGCTGACCGAGCAGCTGAATTACCATAATAAGAGGTATTACGACCAGGATTCGCCCGAGATAAGCGACCGCGAGTATGATATGATGCTGCGTGAGCTTGAAGATCTGGAGGAGCAATTTCCAAATCTGCTCAAAGAGGATTCTCCGACTCAGCGTGTTGGCGGCGAGCGCGCAGAGAAATTTTCTCCCGTTGAGCATGCTGTTCCGATGGAAAGCCTGCATGATTCCTTTTCGTTTGACGAGCTGAGAGATTTTGACCGCCGCGTCCGCGAGGCTGTGGGGCAGGTCAGCTACGTTGTCGAGCCGAAATTTGACGGTCTTTCTGTTTCGGCGGAGTACCGCGACGGAATTTTTGTCAGAGGTTCTACGCGCGGAAACGGCAGGGTCGGCGAGGATATCACCGAGAATATCAGAACGATCAGAACGCTGCCCAAACGACTTTCAAAGCCCGTGCCATTCCTTGAGGTCAGGGGCGAGGTCTATATGTCGAATGAAGCGTTTGAAAAGCTTCTCAAATTCCAGGAGGAGCGCGGCGAAAAGCCGGCAAAAAATCCCCGTAACGCCGCCGCAGGCGCTCTTCGTCAGAAGGACAGCAGGATCACCGCTCAGCGTGAGCTTGATATTTTCGTTTTCAATATCCAGCAGATAGAAGGCGAAACGCTTACGGGTCATAAGCAGTCGATCGACTATCTGGCTGAATTGGGATTCCCGACATCGCCATTCTATAAAAAATATGATGATATCGAGGATATTATCAAAGAGATTGAATATATCGGCAATACGCGCGAGCAGTTTGATTTCCCGATAGACGGCGCTGTCGTTAAGGTAGATGACCTTGCATTGCGCGAAGAGCTGGGCAGCACTGCAAAATTCCCGAGATGGGCGGAGGCGTATAAGTATCCGCCCGAGGAGAAGGTAACTGTCCTGCGAGATATTGAAATAAATGTCGGCAGAACAGGCGTGCTTACGCCGACCGGTATTTTTGACCCGATTCTCCTTGCAGGAACGACAGTCAGCCGCGCGACGCTTCACAATGAAGATTTTATCAAAGAAAAGGATATCCGCGTCGGCGACGAGGTTATTCTAAGAAAAGCAGGCGAGATAATTCCCGAGGTCGTTGCGCTGTATCGCCGCGGCGAAAATACAACTGTGTATTCCATGCCGACAGTATGTCCTTCGTGCGGTTCTCCCGTTGGGCGCGAGGAGGGTGACGCCGCGGTAAGATGTACAAATACAGCCTGTCCTGCTCAGCTCATGCGGAATCTTATCCACTTTGTTTCGCGTGACGCTATGGATATAGACGGACTTGGCCCTGCCGTGCTGGAGCTTCTTGCGCAGAACGATCTTGTTCATTCTCCTGCCGATCTCTATAAGCTTCGCGCCGAGGACATCAGCCCTCTTGAACGAATGGGCGAGATCTCTGCGAATAATCTGATCTCGGCGATAGAAAGCTCTAAGCAGAACGATCTGAGCAAGCTTGTTACAGGTCTGGGAATACGCCTGGTAGGGCAGAAGGCGGCGCGCGTTCTCTGTGCAAAATATCCGACGATCGACGAGCTTATGAGCGCGGACGAAGAAGCTTTCACGCAGATAGACGGCATAGGCGCGGCAATGGCGAAAAGCATAGTCAGCTATTTTGCGCTGCCGAAAACGAAGGAGCTTATCGGCGAATTCAAATCTCTCGGTCTGAAGCTGACAGAGCCTGTCGTCAAGGCAAAAAGCAGTATCTTCGAGGGCAAAAGCTTCGTTCTCACAGGCACTCTGCCTACGCTCAAAAGAAGTCAGGCGTCAAAGATAATCGAAGACCACGGCGGAAAGGTAGTATCCTCGGTTTCGAAAAAGACCGACTACGTGCTTGCCGGAGAAGCTGCCGGAAGCAAGCTTGAAAAAGCTGAAAAGCTCGGGATAACGATAATCTCCGAGGACGATCTTCTGAAATGGACGGAACAGGCGTAATGTAATATAGAATATTACTAATAAAAAATCACATCAGGAACAGGCGAAAGCAGTATAAGTCTTTCGCCTGTTCTTTTTTTATATGTTTCCGCATATAATCTGTTGAGGTGAAAGGTATGGACGTTGGCTTCAAGAAAATATTATCCTGCTTTGACGAAAGCATTATAACCGCTGTGACTCCGGTGTTCAATGATCTCAGCGAGATCAGAATACGCGCAAACCGCCCGGTCACTGCGTATATTCCTCAGACTCCCTGTTTTGTTGCCCGTGATGGTACGCTATCGGAAAATTTCGGCGAAAACCTGCTTACGGTCACATTCGGAGAGCTTAGGGAAGCTTTTTCGCGGCTGTGTTCCTATTCCGTCTATAAGCATATGGACAACGTGTGCCGCGGATTTATCACCGTTTTCGGCGGTCACAGAATTGGCGTTTGCGGTACAGCCGTGTGCAGCGGCGATCGGATAAGCTCCGTCTGCGATATAACGGGATTGAATATCCGCTGTGCAAAGGAGTTTCCCGGCTGTGCCGATGTGATTCTCAGGTCGGTGAGAAACGACGGCGGTTTGCTTATCTGCGGAGCACCGTCCTCGGGTAAAACGACCATTCTGCGAGATATGGCAAGAACGCTTTCCGTGAACGAAAGGCAGAAGATTGCTGTCATTGACGAAAGAATGGAGATAGCTTCGTATTTTTGCGGACAAGCAGGCTTTGATGTTGGGCTTGCCGATGTGTACAGCGGCTATCCAAAGCGCGAAGCCGTTACGCTTGCCGTGCGCACAATGTCCCCGGATATTATTATCTGCGACGAGCTTACGGGAGACGATAGCGAAAGTATCGCTGCGGCGCTCAACTGCGGCGTGAAGGTTACGGCGGCGGTGCATTGCCGTGATCTTGCCGAAGCGCGAAGAAATATATCGGTAAATAAACTGATAAAAACAGGCGCGTTCGGGAACGTGATATTTCTTGACGGAAATATTCCGGCAGGCATATCGCAGATCTGCGCAGCGGAGGAGCTTGCGGTATGACAAAGCTTTTTGGGGCAATTTTTATTATATCTGCGTCTGTGCTGACGGGTTTTTCGATCGGCGCGAAGCTGCACGAGCGCGTAAGGCTGCTGACCGCTCTGAGGATAATGCTGCAAAGGCTGAGAAGAGAGCTTTCGGTAAGCATGCCGGAGTACATTCAGATGTTTGAGAATGACCACGACGAGTTAACGAAGCCGATCAGCAGCCGGATAGTGACAGAGCTAAAAGGCGGCGGCACGCCGTCAGGCAGCGTAAAATTGGCGTTTTCCTCGGCATATTCCGTAAGGCTGCTAAAATCGGAGGAGAGGGAATTCTTTTCCGGAGTTCTTTCGATGTTGGGGGAAGGGAGCTTATCGGGTGCGGAGGATATGCTTACAAATGCGGACGAGCAGATCAGGCAGTTCATTTTATCCGCGCATGAGGAAGAAAAGAACAGGTCGCGCGTCAGTCTGGCGCTATCCGTCTACATAGGGCTGGCGGCGGCGATATTATTATCGTAAGGTGAAATATAGACGTCTGCGGAAAAACGGAGGTACAATATGGAGATAGATCTGTTGTTCAAGATCGCGGCTGTCGGAATAATAATCTCTGTGCTTGGTCAGGTGCTGACCAGAGCGGGCAGAGACGATCAGGCAATGCTGACGGCGCTTGCAGGACTTGTGATCGTTCTGACTATGGTAATACGTCAGGTCAGCGAGCTTTTTACGACGGTAAAATCACTTTTCGGGCTGTGATGAATTATGAATATTATCCCTGTTTGCGTTATCAGCATTTTTACGGTCATATGCGCGGTATCTCTGCGGAAATACAGCGGAGAGATAGCTTCTCTTTTATTAGTAGCTGCGGTTATCTTAACGGCGGTATTTGCGATTCCCTGCGCGCAGAGCATAATTTCCTCGATAGAAGGCTTTTCCGCGGCGGCTTCTGTGAGAGAGGAATACGTGCAGGCGCTGGTAAAGACGGTAGGTATTTGTTATCTCACGCAGCTTACCGCCGACATTTGCCGGGAAAACGGCGGACAATCCGCAGCGGCGCAGGCGGAAATATGCGGAAGGCTTGCGGTGCTGCTGATAGCCTGTCCGCTGTACGCCGATCTTATTAATGTGGTGGCAGGGTTTGTGGAGTGATGGGGGAGGAAGAATTGGAATTGTCAATGTTGAGGGCTGTCTTATACACTGCAAACCAAAGAGCACAGCCATATATAGAGAGCCTATTTTCCGGGATTATCCTATTAGCAATAAACTTAAAGACAGCTTCAAAGTAAAAATCTACGAACAGCAAAAATAAATAAAAGCAGATTAACGGATAAGATAACTGCGATAGTTCGAGAAATAAACAGGGAGGAAAGTTTCAGACAATAGGCTCTCTATGTATGTCAGCAGACTATAATAATTAATCTTTACGCAAAAAAATCGCGGAGATCAGCTGACCGTCACGGTAAAGTAAAATCGGAACCATCAGCGGCGATACGCCGCCGGAACTGCCTCCGGGCGCCTGCCCGGCGCTTGCCGACAGGTTGATTTTTTGGGATTGTGTGGTATAATGGAAGATGGGAAAGGGGAGATGTGGTTTGAAAGAGAAAAAGTCTAATTGCGATTATTGCGTAAATTATTCGTATAACGAATTTTACGGGTGCTATGAATGCGCCGTTGACCTCGATGAGGACGAGCTTTATAGCTTCATTACAGGGAAGTATAAAAGCTGCCCGTATTTTCACCTCGGCGACGAGTATAAAATAGTTCAGAAACAAAATTGATAAAGGAATGTGATTATGGATAATTCAATGTATAAAAAGCTTGGTGTGAGCGAACCTGTCCTCGATTTCTGCGAGAGCGTTCTCTCGGAATTGAAGGACAGATTTGCAGCTATCGACGAAACGGCAGAGTATAATCAGCTAAAGGTCATCTCCGCTATGCAGGAACACCGCGTAAACGCCGCTTGCTTCGCCGCAACAACAGGCTATGGCTACGATGACGCAGGCCGTGATAACTTAGAGCGCGTATATGCTTCCGTTTTCGGTACGGAG
>CACYDO010000263.1 GCA_902773165.1 uncultured Ruminococcus sp.
GAGCTTATCATATTCGGGATACTCTGAGAGATCATCTGCCTCAGAGTATCGGTATCGTTCGTATAATAGCTCATGATATCGCCGTGTGTATGCGTATCAAAATACCTGATAGGCAGCGTCTGCATATGCTCAAACATATCGTCGCGAACCTTTTTAAGAACGCCCTGAGAAATGACTATCATTATTCTGTTGTAAGCGTAGCCTGCAAGAACGCCGAAAAGGTACAGCGCGCCCATGAAGATAATTGCTCTGAGAAGAGGCGCAAAATCCGGGTGCTCCTGACTGACTAAAGGCATTATGTAGGAATCTATCAGCACTTTAAGAAACATGGAGCCTGCAACGTTTACAATTGAGCTGAGCACAATGCAGATAACCACGCAGACAAATCTGCCCTTGTAGTTGGCAAAGATGTATGACAGCAGTCTTTTGATAGTAGCCTTATCGACCTTAGGCATAGGCGGCGGCGCTGCGCCCTTCTTTTTATCCTTACCCTTTTCGCTGCTGCTGACTTTGCCTGTTTGCTGTTTTTTTTCTTTAGCCTTTGCAGGGGATGCGCTTTGTTTTGAAGACTGCTCCTTAGCCGGTTTCTGCTTTCCGGAAGGGGTCTGCTCTTTTTCCGCAGAAGCTTTCTTCGGCTTTTCGGCAGTCTTTGCTGAGCTTTTCTTCTTACTCATTTTCGCTGTCCCCCTTCACCTGAGAATAATAAACCTCACTGTAGATCTTATTTGATTTAAGAAGCTCCTCGTGAGTACCGACAGCGTTGACCTTGCCGCCGTCCATGACGATGATCTTATCGGCGTTTTCAACCGAGGAAATACGCTGCGCGATAATAAACTTAGTCGTATCGGGTATTTCTTCGGCGAATGCCTTTCTGATCTGGGAATCCGTCTTTGTATCGACAGCGCTTGTGGAATCGTCAAGAATAAGAATTTTCGGCTTTTTCAGCAATGCACGGGCAATACAAAGGCGCTGCTTCTGACCGCCTGAAACATTAGTACCGCCCTGCTCGATATATGTATCGTATTTATCGGGAAAATTCTCGATAAATGAGTCAGCCTGCGCAAGCTTACATACTCTTACTATATCCTCGTCAGTCGCATTTGCATCGCCCCAGCGCAGATTTTCCTTTATCGTTCCGGAAAACAGGACATTCTTTTGCAGAACCATAGCGACCTCGTTGCGGAGCGTTTCGAGATCGTAATCACGAACGTCCACGCCGCCCACAAGCACTCTGCCCTTTGTGGCGTCGTAAAGTCTGGGAATAAGCTGAACTATCGTCGATTTGCTTGAACCTGTTCCGCCGATGATACCTACAGTCTCGCCTGAATTTATGGTAATATCAACATCGGAAAGACAGTATTTGTCGCTGCCGTTATAGCTGAACGAAACGTCTTCAAATTTAACACTGCCGTCCTTTATCTTCATAACGGGATTTTCACCGTTTGTAAGATCAGGCTCTTCGTCAAGCACCTCGGCAATTCTCTCAATGGACGAACGTGAAATAACGATCATCATAAATATCATTGAAAGCATCATCAGATTCATCATCATCTGCATGAGGTATGTAAACATGCTTGTAAACTGACCTGTAGTCATTCCGAGAGCAGGATCATTATGAGAAGCTACGATAAATTTCGCTGATATCCACGACATAAGAAGCATAGACGTATAAATTACGAGCTGCATAAGCGGCATATTCATGATAACGAGCTTTTCGGCTTTAAGAAAAAGATCGTACATGCTGCCGGAGATATCCTTGAATTTCTTATCCTCGTGGTCCTCGCGGACAAACGCTTTAACAACGCGGATCCCGTGAAGATTTTCTCCTACGATATTATTCAGATGGTCGTATGTTTTAAACACCTTTCTGAATATCGGGTGAGCATTTGAGAAAATAAGCAGAAAGCCGATTGTAAGAACCGGAATCATTCCCAGAAATACAAGAGCGATCTTTGCATTAATGCGAAAAGCCATCGTCATACTGAAAATGATCATCGCAGGACTTCGAAACGCCGTTCGCACGATCATCATATAAGCGTTCTGAACGTTTGAAACGTCTGTTGTCATACGCGTTACGAGGCTTGACGTTGAAAATTTGTCAATATTTGAGAACGAAAATTTCTGCACGCTGTAATACATATCGCGGCGCAGATTTTTCGCAAAGCCTGCCGCGGCTTTAGCAGCATACTTTCCTGCCAGCGCTCCCAGAGAAAGCGAAGCAAGGCAAAGAACGATGATAAGAGCGCCTGTTTGCAAAATATACGTCATATTGCTCTTTGTAATACCAAAGTCGATCAGATTTGCCATAAGGATAGGCACGATGACTTCGATAATAACCTCGCCGACTACGAGCGACGGAGCCAAGAACGAGGCAGTCTTGTACTCTCTGACAGAGCCAAGAAGCTTTTTTATCATGTATATCACTTCCGTTTAAAAAAATAAAAATACTTCAAACACCGATCACACGGCAGGCGGCGTGTCAAACGCAGCAGAGGGCAGGTGTACGGGAGCGCTCTGACCTATATTCTCCATCAGCATATCCTTTTGCTCGCGAAGGATCCTGTCGGCGTAATCGCGCACCTTTTTTGTAAGCCACATATACGCGGTCGTATTTTCGCGGTAATCGGCTTCGGCAAACATCTGAACTCTGCCGTCGCGGCGCATACCCTCGACCTGACTGAACGCGTTGACATCTCCGTGAGGATATACGGCAAAGGTAGAACCGCCGTTCCGGTTGACCAGAGAAAACGCCGGAATATCGCTCGGACCGTCGGCAACGTAGATCATATTTTTAAATCGGATCCGCCTCAAGTCCTCGGGAATTTTAGTATTTACGTCGATCTTGGGTCTGATACCAACACCCTTATTTATCTCGAAGAGCGCCTTTGTTTTTGTGGTATTGTCGATAGTATAGGCGATTTCGCTGATAACGCTTTCGCCGTTTGAGCCGACATTCTCGTCGATCAGCTCACAGCCGTAGCAGCGGCGCACCAGAGCGTTGAATTCCGAACCTTCAATGATTTTTTTAAAGCCTGTGCTTACGATAAAATGCTCAACGTGTATATCGTTTTCACTGTAACGCGGATCTGCGTCCACAATATTTTTCAGAGTGGAGAAGATCTCTACTGCGCCTGGGTAAAATTTCAGTTCCTTACCGAACTCTTTGAGTCTTTCGTTATTAAGCCCGGGGAAACGCCCTTCCTTAGCCAAGCAGATAAAGCGATTTAAATAATATGTATCGCGGTTGACCATTATTCCCTGCTGAGCACTCAGGTGATCGGCGATTTCACGAGTTTCAGCCCAGAATGTATTCGCGTCAAGACCATACTCTTCAAAGATCGGGTCTTCCATATAGCCGTCAACGAGAGTTTTATCAAAATCCCACACGACAGCGATGATAGATGACATAAGCTTCGCCTCCGTTCAAGTCTTTTCTTTCTATTATAATAGACAATTACCGTCAAGTCAATTGCTAATTTTTATTATGTTGGCGAACACCTACGTGCTTTTGCGGCCAAGCCGCGCCAGGCTGTTCCGCTGCGGTTCTTGATCGACGACGCTTATTGCCGCGATTGCTGCTTTTTCAGTGCGTATATTCTCACCCATGCAAATACTCCAAGGGCACTTTCTCAGTATCTCCTCGCTGCTGAAATCAAAAAAATCAGCCCCCAATCCGCTGAAATAAGAAGAAAGGGGGCATATTATTACTGTGGCAGCTAACTAATACTAGATTTCAATAAACACTTTAAATCTTTTCGGTCTGACTTCAGCAATACTGCGTGTTAGTGTAAAATATTAGCGGGCAACCCGGCATAGCATCGTGCAGCATATTACGATAATCGTTAAATCAGATTATTAGTAAATTTGCCGCATTAATTATATACAGAAACGGTTTCTATCAAACCATAAGGCTGCTGACAAGATCAGCATATTCAGAAGGATTCTCAACCTGAAGACCTGCTATGATAACAGCCTGATCGTAAAGCACCTTTGCGTATTTTTCGGCTTTTTCACGGTCTGCCGTAATATTAGCGATAAGAGCCGAAACAGCCGGGTGAGAAGCATTAAGCTCGAGAACTCTGTCTGCCTTGATATGAGCCTCCGGCTGTGCGGCTGCCATGTACTTCTCCATTTCAAACGATACCTCGCCCTTTGCTGTCAGACAAACGGGGTGACTCTTGAGCTTTTTGGAGAATACAACATCGCTGACTTTGATTCCGAGAACGTCCTTAATGAATTTAAGCGCTTCGTCATCGCCCTTGTCGGTGCTGTTTTCCTTCTCTTCCTCGGCAACGTCTTCGTTGACGATATTCTTAAACGCCTTGCCGCTGTAATCGTTAAGACCCTTGATAGCAAATTCATCAATATCCTCACCGCAGCAAAGAACCTCTATTCCCTTATCACGGAAGAACTCCATCTGCGGCAGCATGTCGATAGCTTCTACGCTTTCACCTGTTGCAAAATAGATATCCTCCTGGTCGTCGTTCATTCTCTCTACGTACTCCTTCAGAGTAACGAGCTTCTTTTCTGTTGAGGAATAGAAAAGAACGAGATCCTTTACAGAATCCTTATGTGCGCCATAATCTGCAACAAGACCGTATTTAAGCTGCTTGCCGAAATTCTTGTAGAATTTCTCGTAAGCTTCTCTGTCATCTTTGAGCCACGAGAGAAGCTCATTTTTAATCTTCTTTTCAAGCGTATTCGCGATAGTTTTGAGCTGACGGTCATGCTGGAGCATTTCTCTCGAAATATTCAGAGAAAGATCCTGCGAATCTACAACGCCCTTGATGAATGCGAACTGCTCCGGAACGAGGTCTGAACAATTATCCATAATAAGAACGCCGCTGCTGTACAGCTGGAGACCCTTCTTGTACTCCTTCGTGAAGTAGTTGTAAGGAACTCTTCCGGGAACGAAGAGAAGCGACTTATACGTAACTACTCCCTCTACAGAGTTTGCAAAAACTCTTGCCGGGTCATCAAAATCGAGGAACTTCTGCTTGTAGAATTCGTTGTACTCCTCCTCTGTTACGTCCTTTTTATTCCTCTGCCAGATCGGAACCATGGAGTTGAGCGTTTCAAGCTCGGAAACCATATCATACTCAGGATTTTCAAGATCTGAGCCTTCGCGCATTTTGCGGTGCTCCGTTTCCATCATGATCGGGTAACGAATATAATCGGAATACTTGGAAACAAGCGCGGAAATCTTGTATTTTTCAAGAAACTCGCTGTACTTCTCCTGCTCTGTATCCTCTTTTACCTTAATGATAACCTTAGTGCCGACGGAATCC
>CACYDO010000264.1 GCA_902773165.1 uncultured Ruminococcus sp.
AGCTGTCAGCGGCGACACGCCGCCGGAGCTGTCAGCGGCGACACGCCGCCGGAGCTGTCAGCGGCGACACGCCGCCGGAGCTGTCAGTGGTGACACGCCGCCGTGCTTTTGAAAAAGCTTCAGCAATTTTGAACTTACTCCAATACTATCTTTGCGCCCTCATCGTCCGCCGAAAGCACTCTGAACTGCCAGCCCTCTACCCCTCTCGCTTCAAGATGACTTAGCGCATATTTGTTAAACTGCTCCTCTAATGTATCATCTATGATAGCTATTATCGAAGGTCCTGCACCGCTTATATACGTTCCGTATGAACCAAGCTCGTAGCTCATGCGGAACACCGTATCTATACCGTTTATGAATTTCTTCCGAAACGGCTGGTGCAGACTGTCCTGAACGGCAACACGCAGATTTTCCAGACTTCCGGAAAAAAGCGCCGCTGTCATCAGTGATGATCGCGATAGATTATAGACCGCGTTTTCTCTTGTATATTTATCCGGCAGCGCCTTTCGCGCTGTTTCAGTTTTCAGCTCAAACGGAGGTATAAATACTCCGAATCTGATATGCTCCGCAACGGGAACGCTCACGCTGTAAACGCGTCCGTTCTCCATCGCAGCGGTAACAAGACCGCCAAGAAGCGCCGGCGTTGTGTTGTCCGGATGACCCTCTATCTTGCAGGCGAGATTTACAAGCTCATGCTGCGAAAGAGGAGAACCAAGAAATCTGTTCGCGCCGATAAGACCTGCGGCGATACACGCCGACGAGCTGCCCAGACCTCTTGTCATCGGTATATTGTTTTCCTGAACGATCTTTAAACCCGGGAGCTTCTTTCCACACTCCATATAGAGCCGCTGCGCAGACCAATAAATAAGATTGCTCTCGTCTGTGGGAACCTCAATGCCGTCGTTTGAGGAAATATCCACAGCGTCGTCCTCTTCTATCCACACATAATTGTACAGGTCCAGCGCAACGCCAAGACTGTCAAAGCCCGAGCCGAGATTCGCGCTCGTTGCAGGTATTTGTATCTTTATCATATTGTATCACACTCGGGATATCAGATCTTGGCGATCCTTATCGCCGACTTCACATCAGCGACCTGCGCAAGCTTTTCGTATTTCGCGCTGAAATCGCTGTAAGCAAGCTCCGGTGTAACAAAAGCAAGCTCGTTATCGGCAGCTCCGTTCATAGCGATCTTTTCGCACTCACCGAAAATCTCGTTAGCCTTAGCAAAAGCAGCGGAAGTATCCTCAGCGTTTACGAGAACGTACATAGCGTTTACATAATTCTCATAAGGAATAACGTTTTCTCCGTTACCGTCCTTCCACATTATGCTTCTGCGCTTGTCCTTGTGAAGCACACAGTCCATAACGTCAGCAACGACCGCACTTGCTGTGGGAAGCTTTCCTGCACCGCGGCCGTAGAAGCCGATCGAACCGGAGGAATCTCCGCGAACGAGAAGCTCGTTATAAACGCCGTCTACATTTGAAAGCTGGCAATCGTTGGAAACGAACATCGGAGCAACGATGATCTCCTGCTTGTCGCCGTTCTTTCTTGCCGAAGCGATCAGCTTAACAGCGCCGCCCCACGCCTGTGCGTACTCAACATCTGTGAGAGTAACCTTAGTGATACCCTCTGTATGAACGCTGTCGGGATAAACATGAGTTCCGTAAACGAGCGAAGCAAGAATACAGATCTTGCGGCACGCGTCGTGCCCCTCAATATCCGCGGAAGGATCTCTTTCAGCGTAGCCCTTATCCTGAGCGAGGTCGAGCGCGTCTTCAAACGACATATTATCGTTTATCATTTTATTAAGAATAAAATTGGTAGTACCGTTAAGAATTCCGTTGATCTTCTCAATATCATTAGCTGCAAGGCACTGGTGCAGCGGTCTGATTATCGGAATAGCGCCGCCTACGCTTGCTTCAAAGAGGAAATTAACGTTTTTCTCCTCAGCGATCTTAAGCAGCTCCGCGCCCTTTGCTGCAACAAGCTCCTTATTAGATGTAACAACGCTCTTACCGTTTTCAAGGCACTGCTTAACGAAATCGTAAGCAGGCTTAAGTCCGCCCATAACCTCAACAACAATGCTTATCTCGTCATCTGAGATAATATCGTTGAAATCCTTAGTAAAGCGGTCGGCGATCGGGCTGTCTGGGAACTCGCGAAGGTCGAGCACCTTTTTTATGCAGACTTCCTCATTCACCTTTTCAGCTATCTTGTCGGCATGCTTCAGCAATATTTCCGTCACGCCGCTGCCGACAACGCCATGACCCATAACAGCAATTTGTATCATCGTAACTATGCCCCTAACCATGAAGGATTTTTTCGGCGTTACTGCAAATCAGCGCGCTAAAGCGACAGCGCGGCAGTATTACGCCTTATACATTTCCTATTCTACCATAAATCACGATAAAATACAAATAAATATTACAAATTATGAGTCAAAATACGAAAATTTGATAATTATTTAACAATACAGAAGCTGTACGCCAGAAATTTTGTATCATTTTAATTATACCGGGTATGCACCGGGGCAGTTC
>CACYDO010000265.1 GCA_902773165.1 uncultured Ruminococcus sp.
AAGTAAAGTCTGATAATAGACCAAAGAAACAAAAGCAGATCATAGGAAAAGACAGCCGCCGGAATTCGAGAAAAAAACAGGGAGGATAGTTTTCGGAGATAGGCTCACTATGTATGGTGTGCTGCTTTAGATTTGCTGTCTGTAGGCTGGTTTTCGGAGATAGGCTCTCTATGTATGGTGTTTTTGCTTTAGTTTTATTGATTATTGGATAGTTATTAATGCATCGAGCAAATAATTTTTTTAAATATTATAGAAATCTTATGAAACTATAAGCGCATCTAAGCCGGGGTGCAGGGGCGCGCAGCGCCCCGCACCAAGAGCCCCCTTCCTTCCCTTCGGAGGGAAGGAAGGGGGGTGGGGGTAGGTTGGGTGGCGAAACTTGCTATATTTATATATGTATTCTGTTTTTGTAAATAATAATTTGCAGCTTTATCATAAAAGGTGAATACCATTGTTAGTTAAAATAAAAAATAAAAATAATCTGCAAAACAATAAAAGTACCGTCGTAATGAACGACGTCGTGGGGATAGATTCCGATTCCTCCGCGCGTATACCTATGAATGCGCTTTTGTGCATTCTCGTTACTGCCGCTGTCTTTTGTTTGGCGAAGCTCGAAATAGATAGCTTTCAGATCTTCGGCGATAAGTACACCGAAAAAGATCTGAATTTTATAGTGGAAAAACGCGAAGTAATTATGTTTTACTTCCTTTCCGTTTTCGGCTGCCTGGCAATTTGCTTTGCAAATACACTGAAAAAGCATTCCGCTAAAGCGATCGTTTCGCTGCTTGCAGTCTACGGTCTGTGGTTCGGCTGGCATTACCGTCAGGTCTGCCTCGGCGCTATTCACGCCGGCAACCGCGCGTTTTACGGCATTATAAGATTTTTGAGCGATTATTCCTTTGAGTCGACAGACCCTAAGGCTGAGATGTTTTTCTTTCTCTATGCCGTTGTGTTCGGCGCAGGCTTTATTCTGGCGTATCTCGGTGTGCGGCGGTGCAGTGCGTTCTGGTTTACCGTCGCCGTTATCGGGTGCACCGCCGTTCCGCTTGCGCTCGACTGCATGGATGGCGAGGTGTGTTTCGTTGCTCTTGCAATAATCTGTATTCTGATGTATACCGTGAAAGTTCAGGGCTATCGCCGCGCGTCTGTGAATAATACAGTCACTAGCTCCCGTAAAACGATCAGAATAGGCGGAAAGTATTCCGCGTTCTCCGCGTTTGAGCAGACCGCCGTTTTACTTGCGTGTTCCATCGCGATTTCCGGCATAATGTTTATTTTCGGCGACAGTCAGAGCTTTGAACGCAGCGAAAAGGCTCAGAAGCTGGGCGAGGATATTATGTATTCCATTGAAGATATCGCTTCGGGTACTTTCTTTGAAAGTCTGGGCTTCGGAAATTCAAGCAGACTTAATAACGGTCAGCTTTCACGGCTGAATAATCTGGATTATACGGGACGGACGATGTTTGACGTCAAATGCGATAATAAAGATAATCCGCTGTATCTGCGCTCTTTTTCCGCAGCAGATTACAACGGCAAACGCTGGAGTAAAATAAGCAGAAGGACGTATCGCTCCTATGATTTCTGGGAGGATTTTTCCGACAGCGGCTTTTATCCTCAGTTCTTTTACCCCTGTGCGGCGGAGTATATAGAAAATCCGTACACCGCATACGAGCTGACAATTAAGAACAAGGCTATAAACCGCAAGCTGTTTCTGACGGAATACAGAATGTTCCCCGAGCTTACTAAAGACGCCCTGAGCAAATCGTCTTACCGCTATGACGGCAATTTTACATTTGACCGTTTCGGCGGAGAGTATAATTATAAGCAGACTGTTCTTACGCCGAATAACTATTTCTATGTCTACTGTCAGAGCAATTTCACAGATAACGGCGGCGCTCGTGAAAGCGTGTTAAACCTTATCCGCAGCGGAGATTTTGATGCGCTCAGCTATTCTTCCATTGCGCCCGACCCGACTGCCGAAGCGCTTTACGGAGAAAATAACGAGGATTTCCGCCGAAGAGAAGCTCTGTACCGCGAATTTGCAGCCGAAAATTACTCCGATATCCCCGACAATATCGGCGAGTGGCTGCCCGAGGACTTTGACTCGGAAATGCAGTCGTTTATTGAACTTGCTTCTTACGGAGACGGATTCGATATAGACCTGTATTACGACTACGTTGTCGAATATATAGGTGATTTTCTCAGCGAAAATGCGGAATATACGCTCCAGCCGGGCAGAATGCCGAGTGGCAGGGATTTTACGGAATATTTTGTGAACGAAAACAAAAAGGGCTTCTGCGTTCATTTTGCAACAGCCGCAGCGCTTATGCTGCGCCGCGCCGGAATTCCTGCGCGCTACAGCGAAGGGTATTATGTCAGTACGGACGATCTGAATACTACAAATTCGGGATATACCCATGTCCGTGACAGCCGCGGCCATGCGTGGGCGGAGGTCTATTATCCGCTTAAAGGCTGGCAGGTCAAGGAGTTTACTCCGAGCTATATGAACGGCAGCGTTCCCGATGAAAACCGTCAAAGCGATAAGCAGAGCAATGACGCGCAGCCGAGCGATACCGACAGCGAAACTGATACCGAAACGGACTCCGGAACGGACACCGAAACAGATACCGATACGCAGACCGACACCGACAGCAATACCGATAAGCAGACCGACAGCGCAAATGACGAGCTGCCCGAAACGATAACGCCGCAAACGCCCATTGCTCCGAAATCACCGTCAAAGCTGCTCATGGCTCTGTTTTCCGTCCTGCGCGTCATTGGCCTGATACTGCTGATAATCGCAGCATGGCTTGCGCTGAGGTACGCTGTGCTGAAAATACGAAATATGCGCTTTAACCGTAAAGACAGGCGCAAAGCCGCCCTTGCAATGTATTTCTATTCGCTGAGAATCTTGTGGCTGATAGGAATAAAACGAAGCCGCACCGAGGGCGAGGAGAAATTTGCCGTGCGCGCTTCCGGTCTTCTCGGCGCAGATGGAAAGAGCTTTAAGAAATTCACCAAAACAGCGCTGTCCGCACGCTACGGCAAAAAAGCTCCGAAAAAGGATCAGACAGCGGAAATGAGAGAGTATGTCGCTGTGCTTACGCAGAAGATGTACAGCTTAATGCCGAAGTGGAAAAAGTTAATAATAAAATACCTTTTGTTCTTCGATTAATCGTGGTTTTAAGTATTGAAAATTATAATGAAAACCAGTATAATCATTATAATGCGGTTTAATACTAATATTCAAAAGATTTAAAGTGTTTTATTGAATTTTAGTATAATAATCCGCTTTTGCAACGCAATTTATTTAACGGGAGATATCAGAATAATGAGAGAAATGCTATTTGCAAGAAACCTGCTTGATTTCGATAAAACTATCGCGAAGCCGCTTTTTGAAAGTGTAACTTACCCCTGGGAGGTGTTCGATAAGCTCACGGAGTTTATCCTGATGATCGGCAGCACGCTGCCCGAGGACGAATACGACAAGATCGGAAACGATATCTGGGTGTCGAAAAAAGCGACCATCGCGCCGACTGCATATCTGCACGGACCGCTTATTATCGGCGAAGGAACAGAGGTGCGCCACTGCGCGTTTATCCGCGGAACGGCGATAGTCGGAAAGGGCTGCGTAGTCGGAAACTCGACAGAGCTTAAAGGTTCTATCCTTTTTGACGGTGTGCAGTGTCCGCATTACAATTACATCGGAGATTCAATTCTCGGCTACAAGTCCCACACAGGCGCAGGCGTTATCACGTCTAATCTGAAATCGGACAAATCGCTTGTAACCGTTGCGTTTGAAGGCGCGAAGCTCGACACTAACCGCAAGAAATTCGGCGCGATCATCGGCGACAACACCGAGATAGGCTGCAACAGCGTTCTTAACCCCGGAACAGTAGTCGGCAGAAACACAAACGTATATCCGCTGTCAATGGTGCGCGGCTACGTAGCCGAAAACAGCATATACAAAAACAGGGGAGAGGTCTGCACGAAAAATATCCGCATAGTCTGACATCACAGAAAAAAACAGTAACATTCCGATAAGAGGGAACATATTATGAACTATGAAAAGAAACAAAAATTAATGGTAAGGATAGTCGCAGGGGTAATAGCGGTGCTGATGTTCGGCTCGGTATTCATGGCGGCGATAGGAAGATAAGGGATATTATATATATAGGAGTTCTATTTACAAAAATTTTCCTATAGAAAACAAAACCGAAGCCAAAGACCATATCATATATAGAGATCCTATTTCCGTAGACTATCCTACAGATAGCAAGCTAAAAGACTGCTTCAAACTAAGAATCCACAAACAGCGAAAAGAGATAAAAGCAGAACAACGGATAA
The DNA here is from genome assembly GCA_902773165.1 of uncultured Ruminococcus sp. Lineage (GTDB taxonomy): Bacteria > Bacillota > Clostridia > Oscillospirales > Acutalibacteraceae > RUG592. The sequence goes on from CACYDO010000265.1 coordinate 4,348, forward strand.
GACAACAGCAATAATTCCCAAAATAAA
>CACYDO010000266.1 GCA_902773165.1 uncultured Ruminococcus sp.
GGGAAGACGAAGAAGAACCCGATTCCGACGAGAACGGATCCGAAGAATGATATCCCGAAAAATACTCCGTAAATAGGCAAGAGCGGCTTGACAGCCGCTCTTTTTGTTCTCCCATATTTAACTGTAATTCGCTCTCATAATTTAAATAGTGTTATGCCGAAGCGCGAACCCGGCAGACGCACCGCTAATACATCTGCCGTGCCAACGCTCACGTTTTTTTGGAAGCTCTTATGGAAAAGCTTAGGAAATTTATTATTACAACACAAGTCCGAAGGCAGACCGCAAATGTAACAAGCCGCCCCGCAAAACATACCGTTTCTGTTTTTTAGTACGCTTTTATTCTGCGGAACCGTTATCGCAAAGATTACATCGCGGTTACAAATATTACATTCGGTAATAAAAGTATAACACTAATAAACGTTTAAGTCAACCCCCGACAGCGTAGAAAATCAGCACGTTTTTTTGGTCATTTTGTCAATGCTATACTATATATTGTGTTACTGTGCCTAATCACGCCTGTATATCGAACCGAAACTGTAACTTTTTGTAACAATTTCCTGTCCGATACGTTCTGTTACTATTGTAAACTTTTAGTAAACATATCCGAGTTATCCGAAAACGATCGCAGTCGGTCAAGCTCTGTTCATGTACCTTTTGAGAAGCATTTGCAGCTCTTTCAGATCGCGGTTGTTGAGCTTGCCGTCGCCGTTGATATCGGCGGGGGTGCCGTATTTCGAGCTGTCTGTGAGGCGGTTTTGCAGGGTCTTTATGTCCTGCTTGTTGAACCTGCCGTCGGAATTCAGATCCATTTCCGCCGCAAGGCTCTTGAAATATGCGTCAAGGCTGAAATTTGCGGACGGTACATCGGGGAGCTTGTAGAGGAAATACTGCCCCGTCTGCGAGGGCTTGTCAGCCGTGTGATCCTGTTCAAAGAAAGCCGTACCCGTGCAGTGATAGTCCCTGTTCCTGTTCTGATCGTCCCAGGTCAGGTCGGTGAAGTAGTAGTTCCCGTCGTCAAGGCGAAGCATATTCCATGCGTGACCATCGCCATTGCCCGAACCCGCAACGAACACGTTTTCGATACCATTATAATTCAGCAGCATTCTGTACAGTTTGGCATAGCTCTCGCAAACGCCCTCATGCTCCGAGATACCGCCGAGAACGTTATGCGCCGTGAAATGATCGGACGTTGTATTGTTGAACTCCATGTCGCCGCATATCATGTCATGAAGCGCCACGGAATTTGTGTAGGTGGTTTTCTCGCGGCTGACGAGCTTTACAGAATCGGCGCAGCAGTCCTTTATCATCTGCTGATATTCCGCACGCCGCGCCGCCGTTAGGTGTTCATCGCTCGTATAGACAAGGATACTGCTGTCGCTGTAAACGCCTATGTAAGTGGTCAGGAAGTAGAACTCGGGGTTGTCGTAGAGGAAAGTGTAATAGCTTTCGACAGCCTCGTTTTTGGTCATGTTGCGGGCGGAGTTGTCGATCTTGAAAAAGCCGTGATACCCGACCGAGTTGGTCTGAGTGCTGAAAGCGAACTCGTCCGTGCTGTTCCAGACGGCGCAGCATTTTTCGTAAAGCTCGTCGTACATCTCGCGGCGCATGGCGCTGTTGCTTCGGCGGAGCATATCGTTATAGCCCCATTTATTGCCCGAACACAGCTCCAGAAATTTGCTGTCGCCGCCTGTACAGGAGCCGTTCAGAGTGCGGGTGATACATTCGATGTCGTCATCGGGGGTGAATGGTTCGTCAAGGTATTCGATGAACTCATCGGCGGAGTAAGTCTCGGAGACCTGACGGGGTGCGGAGTCATCGTCGGCGCGGGCTGACATTCCTGCTGCCGCCGAAAACAGAACGACTGCCGAGGAGACAAGCGCCGTGAGCCTTATATTTTTCTTTCCCATATCAATACCTCTTTTCGTGGTCGTGGGTGTTTGCATTGCGATTTCATTATAGCATAAGGATAAATAAAAGTCAAGTAATATACTCAAAACTATTCCAATCTCACCCTAATCTTCGCACATAA
>CACYDO010000267.1 GCA_902773165.1 uncultured Ruminococcus sp.
GATTATACTATCGAAGACAAGGACGGCTATATCGTTCTGACGATCAAAAAGGAGTTCCTGCAAATGCTCGATGATGGCATGCATACTCTGGGCGTAAGGTTTGTAGACGGCGTTTACGAGCGAAATATCATATTGCGAAGCGCTGAACCCTCAGACCCCGTAGATACTGTAGATACTGTAGATACCTCAGACCCCGTAGATACCGTAGATACCTCAGACCCTGTAGATACTGTAGATACCTCAGATCCCTCAGATCCCGTAGACCCATTAGAACCCGTAGAACCGATAGGAACGTGCGGCGACGTTGACGGTGACGAGAGCTTTACCGCAAATGACGCGTTGATCGTACTGCGCGCAAGCACCGGACTTGATGAGATCACGCCCGAATTAACCGCGATTGCCGACGCAGACGGCGACGGAAGCATTACATCAAGCGACGCACTCGAAGTTCTGCGCTACAGCGTTCAGCTGAGCGCAAACGAAAGAGTAGGACAGCCCGTAATGCCGTAAAACATAAATAAAAGAAAAACAAGCCTTCACATTGCCCGGACAACGGAGTGTGAAGGCTTATTTTTACACACAAACGCAAATCACAAAACGCGGCGGCCAAGCGGCCGCAGGCAGTTCCGGGATAGTGACAGCAAAATAAACCTGGTTACCGCGTTTTATGATCTGCACAAATTACAGAATGCGGCGGCGCGGAGACCAACTGACCTTTACGCAAAGTAAAACCGGAACCGTCAGCGGCAACACGCCGCCTGAACTGCCTGTCGGTGTAAAATATTAATGGGCAGCCCAAAACGCGGAGATCGACTGACCTTTACGCAAAGTAAAACCGGAACTGCCTCCAGGCGCATGCCTGGTTGATTTTTGAGGGGAATAGTGGTATAATTGAGAATCATAAAATGTAGGAAAAGAGATAATGAACATGGATTTTGAAGTAATGAAGATTATTTATTACCTTGCGGTGATCTTGTTTGCAACAAAGCTGCTCGGAATGGGAACAAGAAAGCTCGGTCTGCCGCAGGTCGTGGGTATGGTTATTGCCGGATTGCTGATAGGACCTGCTATTTTTTCGCAGCTGCCCGGAAGCTTTAACGGAATAATCGCGCCTACTGAGATCGAAATGGACGTTCTGAGTACGTTTTCTCAGATCGGCGTTATTCTGATATTGTTTTCAAGCGGCTTGGAAACCGACCTTAAAGATCTTAAAACAAGCGGCTTTGCTTCAACGATGATCGCTCTGCTCGGAGTTGTCGTTCCGCTTGGATTGGGAGCTTTAGCCGCTTCTCTCTTTATGGGCGGCGTGAGCGAAGCGTTTTCAAATCCCGAAAAGCTGATGAACGCGCTGTTCGTCGGCTGTATTCTTACCGCAACAAGCGTCGGGATTACGGTTGAGACTTTAAGAGAACTTGGAAAGCTTAATACAAAGCTCGGCACGACAGTCCTGAGCGCCGCAATTATCGACGATGTTATGGGTATTATCGTTCTCAGCCTTATTACATCGCTCAAAGGCGGCTCAAACCCTGCTTTTACTCTGCTGAAAGCGGCGCTGTTCTTTGCGTTCTCGATCGGTCTGGGCGTTGTTCTCAGAATCGTCTTTAAATGGATATCGGAGAAATATCCCCATAAGCGCAGAACCGGTATTTTCGCGCTTTCTATGTGCTTTGTTTATGCGTTCTGCGCAGAGAAGTTTTTCGGAATCGCCGCTATCACCGGAGCTTATATGGCAGGCGTTATGCTGAGCGGTCTGGGTGACACGAAATTCGTTGACAGAAAAATTCTTGTTAACGGCTATATGATATTTTCGCCGATATTCTTCGCTTTTATCGGTATAAGCGCCGATTTCAGCAATTTCAGAGTGGAGGATATCTGGTTTGCACTCGTATTCGTTGCTGTAGGTATTATCGCTAAAATCATAGGCTGCGGCGGCGTTGCGCGTATTCTGGGCTTTAAAGGCAAAGACTCTGTCGCTGTCGGCTGCGGTATGATCGCTCGCGGTGAGGTCGCCCTTGCCGTTTATTCCACGGCTTCATGGCTGATATATTTCGATAACGGAAAATTAGTCGGAATAGATCCGCTCTTTGCTACGATCATGCTGATTATTTCTACGTCTATTCTCTGCCCGATATTCCTGAAAATACTCCTTAAAGATCATAATGATGAAAGCCAAGGCAGCAGCGTTAAGGCTGAGAATTATGCGGCAATACATGCTTCGGACAGAGAAGCTGCCGAGAATCTGGGTTAAGAGCCTGTTCAGTATCCTTTCGCACACATCTTTTGGTAAGTTTTCCGGTTGATTTCGTCAAAAGGGGCTTGAGATACGGCATGTTTCAAGGCTGCTCTGTGTACTATGACAGAAAATATGCAACAAGATCTGGTGCTGAGTAGTCAGGCGGTATTTGTGCGGTGGTGCCTTAAAATATAAGCTTTAACTCTTGCAAATAAAAATTTTTGTGGTATAATAATGGCGTACTGTATTGTATCCGATTCGTTCGGAATGATAACAAGGAGGATAAAAGTGAATAACAAGAAAAAAGACATTCGTTGGATCGTAAGTGTTGCACTTATGGCGGCGATAGTCGTGCTGTTGGCGAATACGCCCCTCGGCATGATCCAGCTGCCTATCATTAAGGCGACAACTGTACACATTCCCGTAATTATCGGCGCTGTTCTTTTGGGACCTCTGGCTGGTGCTATCCTCGGCGCAACGTTTGGTGTTTGCTCGATGGTTAGCAATACGTTTGCTCCTACGCTGCTGTCGTTTGCGTTCTCGCCGTTTCTCAGTACGACCGGCGCTCTGGGCGCAGTTAAAGCGGTGTGGATCTCTGTCGGCTGCCGTATCCTTATCGGCGTTGCAGCAGGCTGGCTGTGGATATTGCTTAAAAAGGTAAAGGTTCCCGAACCGGTTGGTCTTGCGATCACAGGCTTTGTGGGTTCTATGGTCAACACGATCTGCGTTATGGGCAGCATTTATTTCCTTTTCGCTCAGCAGTATGCGCAGGCAAAGGAAGTCGCTGTTTCGGCTGTATTCGGTCTGGTAATGACTACGGTTACGGCTTCCGGTATTCCCGAGGCAATTGCAGCGGCTGTTCTCGTTGACGTTATCGGATTTGCACTTATAAAGGCTATGCCGAGAATAATGCCCGAGAAGAAAAAACGTGAGAGCGCGGCAAGTGCCGTGTGATTTCTTTGAAATGAGTTTGTATATAATATGATACTTGCAGTAGATATCGGAAATTCAAATATTGTAATAGGCTGCTTTGATAACGATAAGATCTTGTTTATTGAAAGGCTTTCAACAAATCAGCAGTGTACATCTTTGGAGTACGTGATCTCCGTTAAAAATATTCTTGAAATAAATCATACAGACATAGGCAGCATAGAGGGCTGTATAATTTCCTCGGTCGTTCCAAGCGTTACTCAGACTGTTAAGGACGCATTGGAAAGACTTACTCACACTCATGTGATGACGGTCGGCCCGGGAATAAAAACAGGCTTGAAGATAATGCTCGATAATCCGGTTCAGCTTGGAAGCGACAGAGTTGCCGACGCAGTTGCCGCTGTGAATAATTATCCCGTGCCGCTTATTATCATTGATATGGGAACGGCAACAACGGTTTCTGTTATCGACGAGGATAAGAATTACCTCGGCGGTATGATAATTCCCGGACTGAGGGTTTCTCTCGATTCGCTGACAATGCGTACCTCGCAGCTGCCGAAAATCGGTATCGAACCGCCTAAAAAGGTCATCGGCGCGAATACAGTTGAATGTATGAAAAGCGGTATCATATATTACTCTGCCGCAGGAATTGACGGAGCTATCGAACGTATAGAGGAATCGCTCGGCAGCAGATGTACCGTCGTCTCCACAGGCGGTCTTGCCGATAAAATAATTCCTCACTGTAAGCGAGACATCATTATTGATGAGCAGCTTCTTTTAAAAGGCTTGATGATTATATATAATAAAAATAAAAAATAATTTATATACAGTACATGGTAAGAGGGGCGATCGCTCCTCTTATTTATTGTGTCAGTTAAAATTATTAAGGATAATATTGAATAAATGTCCGGCAAATGAATTAAAATTCCATAACAGAAATAACATTACTTTTATATTTTAACTGTATAAGGCACGAGAATATAACAAGGAAATTACTTTAGGTGAAACTTTTGTCATATATTTTCAATGTACTTTTATTATTGGGAATTTTATGGTATAATTAGCCGTATGTAGATTACTATGGTGTATTATGTAATTTGATCCGGGATCTTTGCGCGCTCAGCACTGCGTTTTTTGTCGTAATTTGCTGCGTTTGCAATGACCGGAAGGACATTTTACGGCAGCTTGTATAAGAGTATGCCGCGGGGGTTATTTTCATATTTATGGACGAAAAAAATAAGAAAAACAACGACATTATTTTTGGCAGGAATCCTGTTTTTGAAGCGGTGAAGAGCGGCAGGGCGATCGAATCTGTATTAGTTGCGTCCGGCTCTAAGGGCGGTACGATTTCCGTCATTCGTGCAAAGGCAAAGCAGCAGGGAATTGTGATAAAGGAGGTCAATCCGCGAAAGCTTGATTTTATGTGCGGCAGCACCGCTCACCAGGGTATCGCAGCTATCGCAGCTGTAAAGGAATACTCCACAGTCGAAGAAATTCTTGCTTATGCCGAAGAAAAGGGCGAGGATCCTTTTCTGATAATTCTTGATGAGCTTGAAGATCCGCATAATCTCGGCGCGATCATCAGAACAGCTGAGTGCGTCGGCGCTCACGGCGTTATTATTTCTCAGCGGCGCAGCGCAGGACTGACTTATGCCGCAGGAAAGGCTTCGGCAGGCGCAGTCGAATACGAAAAGGTCGCAAGGGTAGTCAATATACCGAATACGATCGACAAATTAAAGGAAAAAGGCGTGTGGGTCTATGCGGCAGATATGGACGGCGGACTTTACACGAAAACCGATCTTACCGGACCGGTTGCAATAGTTATCGGCAACGAGGGTAAGGGAGTAAGTCCTCTTGTCAGGAAAAAATGTGACGCAGCAGTTTCGCTGCCGATGGCAGGCAGGATAAATTCACTTAATGCTTCCGTAGCAGCAGGCGTATTTGCTTATGAGATACTGCGTCAGAGAAGCAATAAAAGTAAAAATTAATTATTTTGGATAAAACGGTTTAAAAGTATATTTATTTGCATATCAGAAGAAAGGGGTGAAGTGTGTGTCTGATCGTGACGATATTGATGTAATCGACAAAGCGGAAAATACGTCTGCCAATGTCGATGGAAAAAGCAATAATGCAATACGTCAGAATCCCCCAACGGAATCAGCGAAAAAGCCCGGTTTCCTTGAAAGGCTCAAGAGGGTTTTTACAACAGATGACGAATTTATATTTGACGACGAGTCTGTAACAAACCGTGAAGACGATATCGGTCAGCATAACGACGCGCATACTTCGGAGAAAGCAAGCGCACGCAGCGTTAATAAAGCTTCCGAACCTTCGGTTCAAAAGAATATAACGGCTGAAAATAATAAGCCGAAAATGCAAAGCACTGCGACGACCGGCAAAAAGCAGGATCCGCAAGGCTATGCAGCGATAAATCAGGAAAAAATCACCGGAAAAGGTAAAAAGAAGGACGTTGCCGGAGTTCGATCCGACGACCGTTATGAAAATACAGCAGCCGAAGACGAAAAAACGAAATCAGAAAGTCCGGAGGAGCTTGCCGAAGAAGAGGAAGAGCTTCTTATGATAAATGCTTTTCTTGACGGCGAGGAGTACGAACCTCCGGAAAATAATAAGATCGACGAAACATTTTCGGAAAAGTCCGATCCTGACAAAGAACCGGAACAAAAGGATAATGAAACCGATACAGCCGGTAAGGAAGAAGCTTCTTCAGAAGAATATGACAGTCAGGACGCTTTTGAAGACGAAGACGCAGTTTTTGCCGTTGATGATGAAGAAGAGGGCATTGAAGCTGCGGAATTCGTTGATGACGGAGCTAAGGTTGAGCTTACAGGCAGCGAGGATCTGAATCAGCCCGATAAGGCGGAGGAAAGTGCCGATGAAAACACCGGAGAAAACAACAGCGAGCCATCTTCCGCAGCCGATAAGAATGGTGAAGCTGATACGAAAAATGCTGACGATACGGCTGAAAAGAACGTGCAGGATAATCTCGGTGAAGCTGCCGATATCGAAGAGAAAACTGACAGTGATACTGGTGAGAATTCCGAAGCTGCTGGTGATCCCGACAGCGGCATTAAAGACGATAATAACAGCATTGACACAAAAGCTGCCGAAGTCGAAGACCGGAGCGAAAAAGACGAAAAAAGCGAGAAATCCGAGATCAGGACTGAGGATTCTCAGGATAGTGAAAATCCCGCTGATGAACCCAATAGCGGCAGCACTGATAATAAGCCCGAAGAAACAGAAGAAAAAAGCGAAAAGAACAGTATTCCTACGGAAGAGCTGATAGAAGATGAAGACGACGAGGAATTTATCGTTGACGAGGATTTCTTGTTCGACGAATCCGAGGAAGACCCGATTGACGATATAAAGGGCAGCAGCGATGAATTCGGAGCAATCTCCGAAATGCTGAAAAGCGATGAAGAAAGCTCCGGTGAAAAAACTCCCGATACAAAAGAATATGCTTCAAAAGAACTTCGCGTTGAACCGCTTGATCTGAAAACAGAACATATTGACGCAAAGGAATCAGAGGAGATTTCCGAGATCGCAGAAGAATCCAAGGATAAACCGGAAGAAAACTCCGATACAGCGGAGAAATCCGAGGAGAAAACGGAAGAAAACTCCGATACAGCAGAAAAATCCAAGGAGAAACCGGAAGAAAACTCCGATACAGCGGAAAAATCCGAGGAGAAACCGGAAGGCAATTCCGATACGGCAGAGAAATCCGAGGAGAAACCGGAAGAAAACTCCGATACAGCAGAGAAATCCGAGGAGAAGACGGAAGAAAACTCCGATACAGCAGAAAAATCCGAGGAGAAACCGGAAGAAAACTCCGATACGGCAGAGAAATCCGAGGAGAAGCCGGAAGAAAACTCCGATACAGCAGAAAAATCCGAGGAGAAGCCGGAAGAAAACTCCGATACAGCAGAGGAATCCGAGGAGAAAACGGACGAAAAGCCCGATGGAGAAAGCGGCAGAATAATTGATGTGACCGAGATCACGCCGGTAGACGAGAAATCCGAGCAGAAGAAAACCGGTATCGGAAAAATTGCCGGCTTCCTTAAAGACGCAAAAGCAAAGCTTGCCGAGATATGGAGTTCTTCCGACGATCAGAATTCCGCTGATGATATCAGTGAGGAAAATCTCTTTGCCGAAATAGTTGACGCTGACCCCGAAGACGAAAAATCGGCAGCCGTTAAGAACGATAATGCCGATCTCAATGAGAAAGAAAAAGGTCCGGCTGAACAAAACGCAGAAGATAAAGAGAAATCCGAAGAAAAATCCGAGGAAAGTTCTAAAGAGAATTCCGAAGAAAAATCCGAGGAGAGTTCTAAGGAGAATTCCGAAGAAAAGTCAGAGGAAAACGCCGAGGAGAAATCGGGGGATAAGACCGAGGATAAATCCGAGGAAAAATCAGATTCCGACGCTTCCGATAAGCAGGAAGATAAAACGGAAGATGCTTCCGATGATAACAAAAACGAACAGAACGGCTTTACTGAAAAAACAGAAAAGTCGGAAAAACCGAAAGCTCCCGTTATTTCGATCATCAAAAACGACAACGTCACCGAAACGAGCTTTGACGCTGATAAGCTGAGAGAAAAGCTTAAC
>CACYDO010000268.1 GCA_902773165.1 uncultured Ruminococcus sp.
GTGTAATTTCAAGTGGTAAATCGGAAATAGTTGTAAATTCCCGTGCAGAGTTTGCTCATTTTGCTGTAACCGATAGAGGAACAATGTAATAATATAAAAAATAAGAGAAAAAATAATATAAAAACTATTGACAGAAGCCGCGTTTAATGCTATTATGAATTTAATGCAATTATGATAGAGGCGCAGATGCTAAGAGTAACATCGTCAAGGGCTTTCGCAAAGCGGAGGGCGGTGATGAAAGGCGTATCTGCCGAAAGGACGGCAAGGCGTAAGCCGCCCTTGGTATTTCGGACAATATCCGTCATACTGTCGCTAATGCGGAGAGCTATCTTAATTATGATAAACATTCCTTTAAAGTTGTTTTGAGTGATTTTGATAGCCGATGTATATCGGCTTTTTTTGTTGCATTTTTTCGTGCCGTCTGCGCAAAATTCTGTACGCTGCGGCGGCAAATCGCTTATTAAAAAAGGAGTTGTCATTATGTCAAAAAACACTATTTTTACGGGCGCTGCTACAGCCCTCATTACCCCTCTTAACGAAAACGGAATTGATTACGAGAATTTTGGTAAGGTGATCGACTGGCAGATCGAGCAGGGAATAGACGCTCTCGTTATCTGCGGAACGACAGGCGAAGCTTCAACTCTGACCGACGCAGAACACAGGGAAGCTATCCGCTTTGCCGCAGAGCGTATCGCAGGCAGAGTTCCCATGATCGCAGGTACAGGCGGAAACGACACCGCTTATGCGATCGAGCTTACAAAGTACGCTTGCTCTGTTGGCGCAGACGCGTGTCTTATTGTTACTCCTTATTACAATAAGGCTACGCAGAACGGCTTGGTAAAGATGTTTACAGCTATTGCAGACGCTTCTACAAAGCCGCTCATTCTCTACAATATTCCTTCACGTACAGGCGTTAATATCGGCGTTGAGGCGTTTAAGAAGCTTATGACTCATCCGAATATCGCTGCCGTTAAGGAAGCAAGCGGCAATCTTTCTCAGTGTATCCTCGAAATGCACGAGTGCGGCGAGTACCTTGATTTCTACAGCGGCAACGACGATCAGATACTGCCTATCCTGTCTATCGGCGGCAAGGGCGTTATCTCCGTTCTTTCCAATCTTCTTCCGAAGGAAACTAGCGAGATGGTGCATAAGTATCTCAGCGGCGACCTTGAAGCAGCAACAAAAATGCAGATCGAGTATCTGCCTCTGATCAATGCGCTGTTCTCTGAGGTCAACCCGATCCCCGTTAAAGCTGCAATGGCTAAGCTTGGTTTCGGTGAGAATTACCTCAGAATGCCGCTCACTCCGATGGAGGACGCTCACGCCGAGGTGCTTTACGCTGAAATGCGCAAGGCAGGATTGAATTTCTGATCCTTAACAGCCATCGGTGAAGCTGTGCAGTTCCGAGCTTTAATTGAATACTGCGCAGATTGATAATGTAAAGGGGATGTTGAAAATGATTTGTGATAATTTATCTGTAAACGGAGAAAACCATCTGACGTTTGCCGGACGTGACGTAACGGAGCTGGCAAAGAAATACGGTACTCCGCTCATGCTGCTCGACGAGGGCAAAATAAGAGAAAAAATGTCTGTTTACCGAGAGGCTATGCAGAAGTATTTTACGCCTGATTCCATGCCGCTTTTCGCAAGCAAGGCGTTAAGCTTCAAGTATATCTACAAGATAGCAAAGAGTGAAAATATCGGTATAGACTGCGTTTCGGCAGGCGAGATATTTACGGCGTACAAAGCAGGCTTTCCGCTGGAGAATGCGTATTTCCACGGAAATTCCAAGACGGACGACGAGATCCGTTTTGCAATGGAACGCGGCGTGGGTCATTTTGTCTGCGACAGCATTGAGGAGGTTTCCGCAGTTGACGATATCGCAGGGGAGATGGGAATTAAGCAGAAGATACTTCTCAGAATCACCCCGGGTATCGACCCTCACACTCACAAGAAGATCTCAACCGGAAGCGTAGATTCCAAATTCGGCGTTGCTATCGAAACTCGTCAGGCACATTCTCTTGTTGAAAGCACATTGAAGCTTGAAAACGTAGAGCTTACAGGTTTCCACTGCCATATAGGCTCGCAGATCTTTGAGTACGATCCCTTTGGCGATGCCGCAAGAATCATGATCGGATTTATTGCAGAGATCAAGAAGCTTTACGGCTTTGAAGCAGCACAGCTCAATCTCGGCGGCGGCATGGCGGTGCGCTATACCGAAGAAGATCCCGAGATCGACTATGCCGCAAATATCAAGGATATTTCCGAAATCGTAAGCTCGCTTTGCAGCGAATACGGCGTTGCTGTGCCGCAGATCTTAATGGAGCCGGGCAGAAGCATTGTAGCCGACGCAGGTATGACGCTCTACACGGCAGGGTACTTAAAGGAGATAACAGGTCTTAAAAATTATATTTCGATCGACGGCGGTATGACCGATAACCCGAGATTTACGCTTTATCAGTCGCCTTATACCGTGCTTCTTGCCAACAGAATGAACGAGCCGTGCGATTATAAATGCACCGTTGCAGGACGCTGCTGTGAAAGCGGCGATATTATTCAGGAAGACGTAATGATGCCGAAGCCGAACCGCTACGACATTATTGCAGTTCTTACAACAGGCGCTTACAACTACGCGATGGCTTCTCATTACAATAAAGTGCCGAAGCCGGCAGTGGTTATGCTAAAGGACGGAGAGGATTTTGTCGTTATCAAGCGCGAAACGTTTGAAAGCATGACGGCAAATGAAGTCGATTTCGATTGATACTATTATTCAATTAAAACCTTTAAAAGATTTAAAGTGTTTTATTGAATTTTAGTATGAGATATCATTGTTTTCGCAAATTGAAAAAACACAGATAAACAGCGGCATTGCAGAGATAATTCCTGCAATGCCGTTTTCAATTTATTTATAATATTGTTTTAGCGCAGCCCTGCGTAAATATCCTCGGTGGTGATCTGTCCCGAATAGTCATTATCGTAATGATCATCTGCGTTGTATATACTCTGATCGTAATTAACAAGCGTTATGATATCACCGTGATTTTTCAGAGCAAATATATAATTGCCGCCTATATCCAGCCGCTTCATATTTTCAACAATGGGTATTTTGCTGCTGCCGCCTGCCGCCCATTCCTGAGCGCTGTAATCGCCATACTGCGAGCCGCCGTATACGTAGAGCAATATAGTATCGCCTCTGCTGTCATCGCCGCGTGCGGTAAGATCCTCCTGAATTTCAATTGTGTATATCGCAATAAGATCGCCGAAATCGGGTTCGGAACTGTCCTGCGGTACATCGGGCTTTATGATATTATCGAGAAGAAATTTGTATTGCTCCTCCAATGTTACATAATCAACGTTCTGAACAACGCCTACTACCATTTTGTCGGAAACAGCTGCAAGCTGATCTGCCGATGTATAGGGGGCTTCATTGTAATAATATACATCGTAAAAATCTCCGCCGGCCAGTGCTTCCGAGTCTGTTTCCGCGTCGGTTGACGGTTCTGTCGTAGGAGGATCAGGAGAGTTCGGGATCGGTGCTTCTTCACTTTCGGGATTTCCTTCGTTTTGATCTATGTCGGTCGCCATTTCGTTTTCTGAATCAGGAAACGAGCTTTCCGTAGGTAAGCTTGACGGCATTGATGGTTTGGCTGGCGTTTTATCGTTTTCCGAGCTAACTGTATTTGAGCTTGTAGTTCTTGAGCTTGTAGTTCTTGAGCTTGTGGTTCTTGAACTTGTAGTTTTAGAACTTGTAGTTTTCGAGCTGTTGTCGTGGGAAATGTCCCCGTCATTCTGAGTTGTATGAGTTGTGGATATTCTCTGCTCGTTTTTATTTGAGCCGGTTGACGATGAAGATCTTGACAAAGCGGGTGCGCTGCTTTTGTTAGAGGAGGAGTCAGAGGTATTTGTATTATTATCCTTTTCTTTTTCGTGGGAGGTACTTTCGGTTGATGACGTTTCCGCGGCGCTGCTCACGGAAATGCGGAAGACTGAGCTGCTTTCGTCCGGTGCAGAGATCAATGAAGAAGAACTGCTTTCTATATCGGGCGCGCTTTGGGTAGGGATAGTGACTCTGCCCGAAGGCGTATTTTTGCTTATGATGACGGCTGCCGTCACAACCGCGATCAGACCGAGTGTGGAGCCTGCGGCGGTAATGGCTTTTCTGCGTTTAGCGCGTTTTTGGATAACGACCTTGCTCTTTTCAAAAACGGAATCGGCAATTTCCCGGTTACTCTTCATATGTGTATCCCTCCTTCCGCATTTCGGCTTTAAGAGCTTGTTTAGCCCTGTACAACAGATTTTCTATCTGCCGGTTAGTTTTTTTCATAATGCGTCCGGCTTCTGCGTTGGAGAAGCCTTCAAAAAAAGTAAGATAAATAACCTGACGGTAATCAGGATTAAGGCTGTCAAGGCAGCGGTGAATAAGCAGCTTGTTTTCACTGCGAAAATGCTCTTTAAGTATATCTTCCTCTTCGCCCATTTCGGCAATGTTTTCAAGCGGAACAAAGCTGCGGCGTTTGCTTTTGCGCAGATAATCGCGCGCGACGTTGCCTGCAATGGCAAACAGCCACGTTTTAAAAGAGCTTTTCATTTTAAAGGCAGGTTTGTCTACGACAAGCTTTACAAAAACGTCCTCCATCAGATCTTCCGCAGCAGTGATATTTCCGCAGAAGCCGAGCAGGTAGAGCATCAGCGCGTCTTTATATTCCGCAATGATCTCTTCGATTCCGCTGTTGTCGCCCTCGAGAAAACGACTGTAAGCAGCAGCTCCTATGTCCATGTTAACGTTAACCTCCGTTTGAAAGCATAGCGTGTTGCTTTCACTTATTAGACGTATCTTATTGCAAAAACTCTCAGAAGAATTTTATTTTTTTCTACGTCGGGAAAACTGGTGTACATATATATTATATATTACCGCAAATTGATGCTTATTGCAACAGGATTATTTATAATTTTGTTTCACTTCTTTAACATCTGTTGACTTTTTTACTCAAATGTGGTAAAATAATCTAAATATTTTAATAGGGAAGTATACTCTGTTGGCTTTTTTTAAGAGTACGGTTTTCTATTCCCAAAATTTATTATTAAGAAAGAAGGAGTATATATGTTCAAGCGAATGAAACAAGTCGTATCTGCGGCAATGGCAGTATCATTGGCTGCTGTGAGCTTATGTTCAGCCGTTCCTGCCGCAGCGGACACAACAGACCCGAATATGCCGGATTTTTCGTATATCGGGGCAGTCGGTAATTATACTGCGGCAGAAACAAAATACGTTGCGGAGACTATTTACAATTGTTTGAAGAACGAAAACAAAACAATAAGTATCTCTTTAAACGGTAAGGTCTTTAAGAGTGGCTACGATGATATGAATGTTCTTATGGGAATCTATTCCGAAGTACGTCAATGTTATGATGTCGGTATTCTGGCAGATTCTGCTTTCTCTTATTATCCGCAAAACAATTCTACTACTCTTTTTATTACTTATGGAACGGATCGCAAAATATCCGAAAGTCAGTATTCTGCAAAGCTTGCTGATGCAAAAAGTAAAATAAAGGCTATCACTGATTTAGTTGACCCGGATTGGAGCGACTATGAAAAAGCTCTTTTCCTTCATGAATATATTGCTGTAAACAGGGATTATGATTACGATTTGGAAAAGCATTCTGCATATGAAATGCTTACAACCGAATCAGCTGTTTGTCAGGGGTACGCTTCATTGTACAGCATGTTGATGAACAGCGTCGGAGTTCCTGCAAGAATGGTTCAAAGTGACGCACTCAATCACGCATGGAATGCTGTTCAAATTGAGGGTCAATGGTATCATGTTGACATTACATGGGATGATGTTTATAAAGCTGGTCACCCCGGTCTTGTGAAGCACAATAATTTCCTGAAAACAAGCGATCAGATGTATGCTTCTAAGCATACTGCAAGTGATTACGTTTTTACTTGCGGTGATTCAGTATATGACAATATTTCTAATACTGAAATATCGAATAATTTCTGGGACGATACAAATTCAGATATTCAGCCGATCGTTATTAATGGCGATAGTTCCGATGTAAGGTGGATTAAAGCTGAATTCGGCAGTGATTATAACACGTATTTTTCACTTTGTGATAAAAATAACATTGCCCAAGATGTTCAGTCTGTTGCATTGGACAATATGACAATTACTGAGCCATGGTATATTGCAGATAAGTCAGGATACTTTTCTGTTGGAGAATATGCAGGTATTGCAGTTCGTGATAATGTAATATTCTTTAATACGCAGACAGATGTATGCGCGTTTTACAATAACCATGTATACACAATTTGTTCAATAGAGAATGATTCTACATTGATGAACAGCGGACGTATTTATGGTTTAAAGATCAATGATGATGGCTACTTGTGTTATTATCATTCTTTGGCAGCGCTAGAAAGCAAAGAAGGTGATGGCAGAAGTATCAGCACAGAATATAAGATCACAGATAAAACAGCTGATGAGTATGTTCAGTTTATGAAATCTCAATATGGCACAGGTACAATAACCTACGCTCCCGGCGTTGAAGGCTTTACGGAAGAATCCGATATGGCATACCATACATGGAAAATGCCCGACGCTTTAACCAATGGTTATGAAACAACGGTTTACTCAGACGAGGAAAAGACTAAGCAGATGACA
>CACYDO010000269.1 GCA_902773165.1 uncultured Ruminococcus sp.
ATGAGCAATATTGATGCGGCAGATGTTGTATGTCGTGATGATATCATATTTTGTAAGGCGGTCGATGTTATATTGCGGTCGTTGTTACTCTATGCTTTTAAGAGCCTCAGCGGGGTCTATCGAATCCAATGTCCGGTGCATTATGATGTTGACCAAAAGCGAGAAGAAAAGCGTTATCGCACCTGAATACACAAAAGACACAGGCTCTATGTACACCTGAAAATACAGTGAAGGCATTTTTAGAATATCGGTAAGAAGTCCGCAAAGCCAGGCGCCTGTAGGAAGTCCAAGTAAAATAGCGGTAACGGTAAGGATCATTATTTCTTTGTTAATGTAGAAATGAACTTCTCTGTCGTAGAATCCAAGCACCTTTATTGTTGCAAGCTCCCGTTCTCTTTCGGAAATATTCGTTGACGAAAGTGTAAACAAAACAACAAAAGCCAACGCCGCCGAGAGGGCGATAAGAAGATACAGAACGAAATTCATAACCATAAAGCCGGACTTAAACTCACTTTTCAGCGTTTCTGTCAGCACGCTCGTCTTGACGAGATCACTTCCTGCAAGCGCTTTCGCCTGATCGCTGTTTATCATCAGTACATTCGGCTCGTAATCGCCAAAGTGCTTCTTGAATGTAGCGCTGTTCATATATACCGAATTGCCGAGATAATTGTCGATGAGTGCCCCGACTTTAATTTCAGATGAGATAAGATTGCTGTCCTGCAGTGTTATTGTATCCCCTTCTTTAAAGCCGAGTATTATGCCCGCGTTTCTTGTAATATAGACTTTGTCATCACTTAGCTTTACTGCGTTTCCGTTACTTATATCAGTGAGACTTATAAAGCTCTCCAGCTTTGCATCGTCATCAAAAACATATATCTGTGTCTGAAGCGTATGATCATTTGAATTTTGCAGCGTTACGGGAGACATCTGCAATTCAACATATTCCGCACCTGCTTTCTCCGCCTCTTCTTCATACGTCTCCAGATCGTCGGGCAGAGTTGTACTTAACAGATCATATTTTATGATCTGTTCATATTGATCTACCGAAAGCTTGTCCACGCTGTCCTTCAGACCGAAGCCTACCACAAGAAGGGCGGTACAGCCGAGCACTCCAAGGATAGTCATAAAAAGGCGCTTCTTAAACCTGAATATATTCCTCGCGGTGACCTTGTTGAGAAACGAAAAACGATCCCAGATAAACGGTATCCTTTCGATGAGTACCTTTGCGCCGGGCCGCGGGGCTTTCGGACGCATCAGCTGTGCAGGTGTGATCTGAAACGATTTTAAACAGGTCGCTGCAATTGTGATCATAATACTTACGATAAATACCAGCGATGCGCCGCAAGCTCTTATCGGATCGAAGATAAGAACAAATTCGGGGATCATGTACATCGTTTCAAATATAGAAAACAAGAACTTCGGCAGGACAATATAACCCAGAATATCGCCAAGGATACAGCCCACAGCTCCTGCGCCGAGACCATAAACGAGATATTTTCTCATGATCTCTCCGTCTGTATATCCGAGTGCCATATATGTTCCTACAAGTCCTCTGTCCTCTTCTATCATGCGGTTGATAGTTATAAGCGAAACCAAAACCGCAATTATCAAAAACACGACTGCAAAAAGAACAGACAAAGAATCAATAGCTCCCATATCGCTGCTGATATTCATGTATCCGCTGAGATTTTCTCTTGTTGTGATGTACCATTTAGCCGGGTCTATGCTCCTTGCCTCTGCTTTCGCATCCTCTATCTCTCTGACAGCAGCTTCTTTATCCTGCTCATACTTTCCTTTCCGGATTCATACTCGGCAATTCCTTCATTATATGCTTTAAGTCCTGCTTGATACTGCTGTGTGATTTCAGCGGGCAGCGGTACACCTGCGTCGATCATCTCTTTTGTTTTATCAAGCTGAGCTTTGGCGTCATCGAGCTTTTTCTTTGAATCTGCAAGCTTGCTCTCCGCTCTCGCAAATTCATCGTACATTTCGGCTTCATTGACCGCGATCGCATCGATCGCATCATTAATGATCTGATCGGTCCGCTCTGTTTCTCTTTTGCTTTTGCTTTTGACAGCCGCGATCTTATCAGCTTCACTCAGAATAAACCGTTTATAATCATCGCTGTATGTATCATAGAGTGAACTGTCTTTCAACGTCACGGCAATTCCGGTATACACCTCCGGATCAACGGCATTATCGCTGATATATGCTACATAATCGGTTGCAGCAGTAGATCGGAACGAAGTGCAGCCTTCGGAGGTGTTTACATCGGTAACATTTAAAACTATGCCGCATACGGCATAATCGCTCGTTTCAATAGAGGAGTCATCATCAAGGTCATACGATAGATCATCGCCGACAGAAATGTTAAATTTATCGGCGTAGCTCTTCGTTACGGCGATCTCGCCCTTGTCAGCCGGAAGTCTGCCCTGTGAGATATAGGGAGTATCGGCTGTTTCACTCCATGTCGTCAGTAAAACAGAAAACTTATTATCATCAGAAGAATAATATCCCGTCTCCTCATATAAACCGACCGCCGAATCTACACCTTCGACCGCTTCAAGTGCTTTTACATCATCATCGGTCAAGCCTAATGTAGATTGAATATAAAAATCACGCAGGTGCTGCGTTTTATAATAAATGTCGGCGCTTAGCCTTGTATCGTTGCACCCCGCCTTTAGACCAGTCATCATTAAAACACCGAGTGCAGATATAATGATCAATGCAAGAAAGCGTCTGCTTTCATTTCGTATTGTTCTGAAAACCTCTTTATTATACGCTTTCATCTGCATCACCATTCGATCTGTTCAATAGACATAGGTGTATTATTGATCGTTTCTCTTTCGACTATACCGCTTTTGAAGCGTATTACCCTGTCTGCCATTGGAGCCAATGCGGAGTTATGCGTAATAAGCACAACTGTCATTCTGTGGTTTCTGCATTCGTCCTGGAGGAGCTTCAGTATCTGTTTACCTGTCACATAGTCAAGAGCGCCCGTAGGCTCGTCACAAAGAAGCATTTTCGGCTTTTTGGCAAGCGCTCTCGCTATTGAAACACGCTGCTGTTCACCGCCGGACAGCTGTGACGGAAAATTTTTCTTTCGCTCCGTGAGTCCTACCTTTTCAAGTATCATATCTGCGTCAAGGTGTTCTTTACAGACCTGTGCCGCAAGCTCCACGTTTTCCTTAGCTGTAAGATTGGGAACAAGATTATAGAACTGAAACACAAAGCCTATATCAAAGCGGCGGTACTTTATGAGTCTGTTCTTTTTGTATTCTGTGATATCCTCTCCATCTATCATCACCTGACCGGAGGTTGCTCTATCCATACCGCCGAGAATATTGAGCGCCGTTGTTTTACCTGCTCCCGATGAACCTAAAATTATCGCAAGCTCGCCCTTCTCGACCGTAAAAGATGCTCCGTTTAAAGCCATTATCGAGGTTTCACCTGTTACATATTCTTTTTTGACATCTCTGAATTCTATTATACTCATATCAAACACCCTTAAAAATCATTTAACGCTCAATAATATGTTCGGCGGTTAATAACAGCATTTCTGTGTTTTAATCATTATATCACAAATGTCCTGTCAAAGCTATACTATTTACACGAAAATCACATCAAAAAAAAGGCAGCCATACTTATCAGCAGGCCTCGTTTTTGATTCTATTATAGCATATCTTAATGATTATGAAAACAACAGCATTGACTTTTTCAAAGGGAATAATATATATAGATAAAGAGTCGTTTTGCTTGGCTAAATCGGCGTTTATCGAGGGAAGTGTAACCGAAGGGCG
>CACYDO010000270.1 GCA_902773165.1 uncultured Ruminococcus sp.
CAGGCGACAGCCTGCCTGCGGGCTCTTCCTTGCCTTGCAAAAATTATCCTCGAAAATCTTTTAAAGGTTTTAATTGAATATTAGTATAAAAACAATGATCCTCGCTCCGGTATGCGCCCTTTCCGACCATCTCATATTTCGGTCGGCTATGATTTATCCCTGAAAATAAGTATCCCTATGCCATGTTGTCGGCTTCTGTCATGGTGTGCCGTATCGGGAACATATGGAAACACTCGGATCCGTTTATTCTAAGGCAATATTTCACTAATACACTCTGAATCTTTTCAATTTGATGGACACTTATTGAAAAAGCGGACAAAAACTTCAGCTGTGTTTGCCAAAACTGATTCTCTTGGAGTACAACAGCCTGATCCTGCCTGTGGGCTTGGTTGGTGCTTCTGCTTAGCAGAGGTCTTCAACTCTGACCCACACCCTTCGGACTCTTCCTTGTCTACGGAATTTTATCCTTGAAAATCTTTTAAAGATCCTAATTAAGATTTAGTCTAAATATAGTATATCAAACGCTGTGTTACAGAAGCGTTACTGGAGAAGACATAATTTATGAACAAATTGTAAATTCATCGCTCTGCGATCAATCAAGCCAGCCGAAATGATCGGGCAGTGTTTTTGTATTGCCTATTATATTGATTTGATCGGTTTTTAGCCTGATACTGCCCCTGCTTTTTTCTGCTATATCGTTTATTCCGACTGCTTCAAAGCTGGTTTTCATATCGAGTACAAGCTGACGAAGAAATCCCTGTTTTTCAAGATCTCCGCCCCACAGCGCCGTTAAAAGCTCACTGTTGGAACAAATGATCCCGTTTTTGAAAACAAGGTATGCAAACATCTCCGCAGTTTTTTCACGTTTAAAACGAAACGGCTTATCATCGACAAAGATCCCGAAGCTGTTGCCGCATGTGACCTTAATTCTCTTTGTACTGCTTATCGGAAAACGCAGATGGCTCAGCGCACGCCGTATATCGTTTTCATTTACAGGCTTGCATAGGAATCCGCTGCAATATACCTCGTGAGCTTCGAGTGCATATTCACTGTGACCTGTTATGAAAATGATATTGAGCCGGGGAAAGCGTTCGGAAAGCTCGTAAGCAGCTTCGATACCGCTGATTCCGGGCATCTCTATATCGAGAAAAACGACTTCCGCTTTTTCATTTTCAACAAGCGAGAGCGCCTTAGATGCGGAATCCGCAGAAAAGTGTTTTCCATTTGGGTCGATTCTTTCCAAAAGGACGTGCATCAGCTTCAGAACGGCTACGTTGTCGTCTGCTGTAACGGTTATCATAGATCATTCCTCCTTGTCGGCGCCTGATTCTGCGGTTTTTTTATCCAGAATAAGCCGCGCACAGGTACCGTTTTCTTCTGTAGTTATCTCAAGACGACCGGTGGACGACGACGCCAGTCTTGCGCGAACGTTGTCGATACCGATCCCTCGGCGTTTCCTTTGCTTTTCCGTCAGGGTTCGTTTCCCGACACCATAGTCTTTGATCTCGACGACAATCAGATTTCTGGTTTTCTTAACGTAGATCCTCACGGTACCGCCTTCCTCAAACGTTGCAACGCCATGGCGCACGGCGTTTTCGACAAGCGGCTCGACGCTGAGCGCAGGCAGGGTAAAGTCGGTCGTTTCGATCTTTCTCTCAACGTTAAGCCGATCACCGAAGTTTAATTTTTCAAGAGCGAGATACGCTTCAATATTTTCAAGCTCGCGTGCAAACGAAACAGGCTTTGTATCTCCGAGAGAATCAAAGTTCGATCTGAGATAATGAGCAAAGCTATCAAGACTTTCGTAAACATCGGGGTAATCAATGCACTGCGCCTGAATGGCCATCAGTGAGTTAAAAATAAAATGCGGCTGGATCTGAGCCATAAGCACCGTCATTTTGGACTGTGCAAGCTCCAGCTTATTCTCAAAAAGACGTGCCTGCATGGCGCTCTGTTCGACAGCGGAATAGTAGCTGAGATACAAAAACATATTGATCGCAGCAACTTCATCAATGCAGCCTTGAACGAGATTGATCTGCGAAAAGATCAAAGCAAGAATTGTAGAGCCTACTATAAAAAGCAAGATAAATATATCGGCGTAGCTGCGGCGGTTGATTCCACGAGCTGCATATACAGTAAGAAACATTAAGTAAAACAATATAACAAGATGCGAAAAGAATTCCGGTATCTCCCTCAGCGAACCCGTCTGAGCGGAAAGCAGCATAAATACAAAGCATAGCAATATGCTCAGCATTTCCGGGATAAACAGGCGGTATTTCTTCTTGATCGGAATTATAACAATGCACATCAGATAATAGAACATACCTCCTAACCAGCAAAGGTTTTCGGAGAGCAATGACAGCAAATAAAAAGTTACGCTGCTTAACGGCTGCTTGCTTTCAAACGTGCTGCAAAACGACATCAGCAGTGTTACAGCAGACATTAAGTGCAGATTTCTGGAATTAATTGAAGGAAGCTTCCTGTTCATAAACAATATGAATTCAAATCCAATGAGCAGCAAAAGCGTTATAAAATTATTTAAAACAAACTCTTTCAGAATCGTCATATTTTCTCCTTTTTTCAGTTCCGATTTTTTTCAGTTCCGATTTTACTTTACTGTGACGGTCAGTTAGCTTCCGCACCGGAATTTGGTCGGCCGCTATTATTTTACCCTTACCACACCGTCACTGTGCTGTAATATTATTTCCTGTGATACTGCGTCTCAGGATAATTCTTTTCAGGCAGTACCTTTGTCCGGTATTGCGTTTTCTTTTTTTACAATGAATCTATACAGCAGCGTTACCGATACTATCATCATAATCAGCTCCGTAACAGGCTGAGCGAAAAGCATTCCGCCGAAACCGAAACGATCGTTGAAAAGAAACAGAAGAGGTACATACAGTATCAGCTGACGGACAAGCGTTATGCCAAATCCGTACTGCGGCTTTCCGATCGCCTGAAAGGACATTCGGCTCATTGATACAGCTCCCACAAACGGCAGGATAAGCATCAGCGTTCTCAGCGCCCTGCTTCCTACCGCGATAACATCAGGCGTATCGGTGAACACCGATATCAGTACGGGCGCAAGCACTCCGAAAACCGCCATTATGACCAGCTCGGTGGAGGTAACGGCAAATAGTCCTGCTTTAAGCACATCTATCATGCGGCGATAATTCTTTGCTCCGTAATTGTAACCCATAATAGGCTGTGTACCTGCGGCAAATCCCTGATAAACGTAATTGCCGAGAGAGAGTATTTTCTGCGCAATACCCATTGCCGCAACTGTCAATTCGCCGTATCCAACTACAAGATTGTTATTTACGATATACGCAGCAGAGGTCAGGAGTGTTTCGAGTGCGGCAGGAACTCCGACCCAAAATATCTCCTTTAAGATCTCGCTCGTGGGAACGATGTATTTTAGTCCCGGCATAAGAAGAGCTTTTGAGCGCACGTAAAATCCGAGCGAAACCGCCATGCTTACGGCGTTTCCGGCTATTGTGGCGATAGCTGCG
>CACYDO010000271.1 GCA_902773165.1 uncultured Ruminococcus sp.
AAAAAAATTCTCTTCTACTTCACCGCTGATGGCAGAGTTGATTTCCGTGCGCTCGTTAAAGAGCTTGCTTCTATTTTCCATACTCGTATCGAGCTGCGCCAGATCGGCGTTCGTGATGAAGCGAAAATGCTCGGCGGAATCGGCATTTGCGGCCGTCCGTTTTGCTGCAGCTCCTATATGGGAGAATTTCACCCCGTTTCTATTAAAATGGCTAAGGAACAGGGGTTGTCGCTTAACCCCGTTAAAATTTCGGGAACGTGCGGCAGACTTATGTGCTGCTTGAAATACGAACAGGCCGCTTACACCGATCTTCTGAAGCGTATTCCGAAGGAAGGTTCTATCGTCATGACCCCGAATGGCGAAGGTACTGTAGTTGAGACTAACCTTATCAGCCAGGTGATAAAGGTAAAGCTCAAAAAATCGCCCGACGCCGCCCCGACTACATTCAAGGCGAAGGAGATAAAGGTGCTCAAAAACGTTCAGGTAAAGGTCAATAAAAAGGAGCTTGACGAGCTTAAAGATCTTGAATGATATTCGGATATACAAGACAAACTTCTTATGCGGTAAATTTGTACTATAAAGGCGGATTGTGCCAATGTCCAGATTTTAGATAAATAAGTCTAAGCTAACTCGACAATGTTGAAAAATTTTATGACAAAAATCATAAATTATTCTTGATTTTTGGGTGAGTCTGTGCTATAATATAGTTATTCCAAAAAAGCTTAGGGAGGTTTTTTATTATGGCTTATAAAATCAGTGACGAATGTATCTCCTGCGGTGCTTGCGCAGCTGAGTGCCCTGTTGAGGCTATCAAAGAAGGCGACAGCAAGTTCGAGATCGACGCAGACGCTTGCATTTCCTGCGGTAACTGCGCTAATGTCTGTCCGGTAGGTGCTCCGGCAGAGGAGTAATTTTTAAGAAACAAAACGCAAAAGGCTCGGAGTTGCTCCGGGTCTTTTTTGTTAGCAAAGCACCGGCAGCATTATGATTTTTCTTAACAGATTTTTCTGAATGTATCAGTTATAATTCTTATTCAGAATAAAAATCTACTTTATCCTTACTAAAAAGTTATGACATTGTTGCATTAGTATTAGAAACAAGTTACCAATTTTATTTGAATCTCAAAAAATATTGCACAAAGGGGTTGACATTTTCTTGTGCAGGTTGTATATTTAATAGCGTAGCCGGCTAAAACAAAGCAGCTCCGTAAGCTACAGACGGAGAAGCACAATAGCAATCATTTAGCAATCATTTTAAGAAAAAGAAAAGAATGTTTTTATAGAATTCACGCTGCTGTGCGGGTTAGTGTAAAATATTTGTGGGCAATTATCCCACGGCGCGGAACCCAATTTACCGCCGCAACAAAGCACGGCGGAACTGCCCCCAACGGGCTTGCGCGGCGGTGTGAATTATACGAGGAGAATCAATTATGAATAAGACGGTTTCTATGAAAAAGGCAATCACACTTGTAACAGTTATTTCTATGCTTGTTGCTATGATCGGTGCATTTGGTGTTGTAAACGCTAACGCTGCCGAGACAGAGGTAAATATGTATTCAACAGAAGTTTATTTCAGCAAGTACGGTATCACACAGAGAGTAATCTACATCAAGACAGACGCTGATTCTTACGATCAGTCTGTAACGGTTCACTATAATTATCTTGACGGCGAAGAGTGGAGAGATGCAGAGGCTTCTTACTTCAAAACTCTTTCCGATGGTTCTAAGCTCTGGAAGGCTATGATCACAAGCTACAATACAGAGTATGCGATCAAGTACACTGCTAACGGCAATACATACTGGGACAACAACGGCGGCAGCAACTACACAACAGAAAGCCTTGGCTGTGCTCCTATTACTGTAAACAGAGGCGGTCCCGTTAATTCTTACAACCATCAGGTTTATGCTACTCTCCAGAACTATGCTTACGATAAAAACGTAACTCTCAGATACACAACTGACAGCTGGAGAACATATTCCGATATTCAGATGAATTATCAGTACACAAACAACAACGGCACTGAGGATTGGGCAGCAACTCTTCCTTATCTTGCAGACATTA
Source organism: uncultured Ruminococcus sp. (assembly GCA_902773165.1). Lineage (GTDB taxonomy): Bacteria > Bacillota > Clostridia > Oscillospirales > Acutalibacteraceae > RUG592. Next base: position 2,061 of record CACYDO010000271.1, read on the forward strand.
ACGGCTTTGAGTACTGCGTTCGTTACGAGGTCAACGGCGAGACATTCTGGGCTAACAACTTCAATGAGAATTACAACGCTTCTTACAGAGTTTATCCCTGATCGCATTATATAATATAATGAAAAGAAAAGGCACATATCCGAAACATTAGTCGGTTATGTGCCTTTTACGATATCTTGAAAGAAATGAAAAACAGAAAAGCGCTGCAAAGATTAAAGCGTTAAGCATCTTTCTTTGCAGCGCATTATTTTATTTATCAGATCGTGCCTGAAGAAATTGAGTTAGGCTCTCTTGTTTTTGCTGTTGCCCTTACGAATACGCAGTTAAGAGCAGGAACCTCAACAGAACCGTCTTCTCTTACCTTACACTGATCGCTTGTTGCAAGCTCAATCTGGCAGTCGTCGTAGCCTCTGGGGAGAGGAATGCACTCTGTAACGCCGCCTGCATTGAATATGCAGAGAACTCTGCCGTTCTCGTCGTAGCGCTCGTAAGACATAATGCGCTCTTTGCAGAAGAGATCTCTGAATTCGCCGTCGTTAAAGCAGCTGTACTCTTTGCGGAAGGCAGCGAGCTTCTTGTGCCATTCGAGAAGATCCTTGTCCTCCTTGCCCCACGGGAAGGTCGAGCGGTTAAACGGATCTTTGTAGCCCTCTACGCCTGCTTCATCGCCGTAATAAATACAGGGGAAGCCCGGAAGTGTAAACTGCATTCCTGCTGCAAGCTTCATGGCTTTAAGACCGTATGCGCGCTGATCGGGAGAAAGCTTCGTGTTTGCCTGGAATTCGCGGTTGCGGTTGTTGAGCGGCTCACCTGCAAGAACGGTGATCGTTCTCTCCGTATCGTGGGTCGTAACGAAATTCATGAGATTCTTGATGACCGGACGCGGATAATTTTCCATAATACAGAGAATACCCTCCATAATGTGGTAAGCGTCAACGCCGTGGAGATATTCAAGAATAGCGCTTCTGAACGGGTAGTTCATAACGGTGTCAAGCTGTTCGCCAAGCAGGAACTTGCGGCGCGAACCGTAGCTTTCCTTGTTGGAAGCGTCTTCCCATACCTCGCCGATAACGACTGCGTCTTTGTCTTGTGCCTTAACGGCTGCTCTCAGATTCTTGATAAATACATCGGGCAGCTCGTCGGCAACGTCAAGGCGCCAGCCGCTGTTGCCGGCTTTTATCCATTTGCGGATAATTCCGTTTTCGCCGTTTATGTACTCGTTGAAGCCGGGGTCGTCTTCGCGCGTATTCGGCAGAGTATCGAAGCCCCACCAGGAATTGTATCCATTCGGCCAGTTATTGAAGTCATACCAGCTGAAATACGGCGATTCCTTAGAGTTGTAAGCGCCGAGCGTTTTATATCTGCCCTGACGGTTAAAGTATTTTGAATCGCTTCCCGTATGGGAGAATACGCCGTCGTTGATAACGCGGATACCGTGTTTCTTAGCTTCAGCGCAAAGAGTTTTGAAATCTTCCTCGTTTCCGAGCAGCGGATCTATATCTTCATAGCTTGCAGTGTCATAGCGGTGATTTGAATATGCCTCGAAAATAGGGTTGAGGTAAATGCATGTTACGCCGAGCTCTTCGAGATAATCAAGCTTCTGCGTGATACCTTTAAGATCGCCTTCAAAGAAGTCTGTGTTTGTGATAACGCCGTCCTTGTTCGGGCGCCATTCGGGAATTTCGTCCCAGCTTGCGTGGTACTCTCTGTCAGCTCTGCCCGCGCGCTTGTTTTCGCCTGAGAAATAAAAACGATCGGGAAAGATCTGATACATAACGCCGCCGGCAGGCCAGTCGGGAGTAGTAAATCCCTTTTTGTAGCAGGTCAGCTGCCATGAGTAAATTATGTTATAGTCAATACGTGCAACAGAGCCGAAATCTCTTACAAGGAAACGAAGTCCGTCGGGCGTGTCAAGCTGGAAGGAATACCAGTACAGTCCGAATTTTTTAGGAATAAAATCGCATTCCCAGATCTCACACTCGTCCGCCATGCCGTCCCAAAGCATGGTGTAGTTGTCACGCTTGCTGTTGTTGTTTTCATTTATAACTATCAAGTGCGCCTTACTGCATTTGAGCGACAGCGGTACCTTGATGCGGAAATGAATTTGCGTACCCTCTTCAACTGCACCCGAAGGGCTTCGGTAAAAGGGATTTCTGGAGTTAAAAATCTGATCCATAAATTATCAATCCTTTGCGTTGGTTCGTCACTTTCATTATATGGTCAAAGCGCCAGGAAAGTGAATATTTATGCGTGCTGCCGATTCCCTGTTATGAGGCAGCAAAAATCGCATTCTCATACATACTAATGATAATACGATTTCAATTTAAAGTCAATACGACAAAGTGACGGATTTCGATCCATTTTTTATTGTTACTGCTGTATAAAATAAGAATTACTATTAAATATATAAATCTTAAACGGGTTCTTTTCTGTTATTGATAGAAAATATTTATACATTCATATTATTACATTTCTTTGTAGGAAATTATACATTTTTCAGGATAAATCACCCGGGCATGTGTGAAAATTTCAATTTTTTTACGAAAATATTACAAATCTGACTTTATAATTCTCAGATAGAAATATAAAGTTAAGAGAATTTGATATAATGGGTTATAAGTGTAATCAGACACACCTGCGTTTGATGCTTTGTGCACTTGAGTGTAATTTTTTTTACGTTATTTTGATAAAAATCAAGGGGAAAGTAAAATTGAGGATCAGAAGAAAAAAGTGGGCGCGTCCGGAGCTTGCAGTCTGCCCGTTTTTTGAAAGCGAGCCCGAAAGCTGCCGCGGCAGATGGTCGGAGCATTTTGCGAAGAAACAGCCGTTTTATCTGGAGCTTGGCTGCGGCAAGGGGACATTTGCCTCACAGCTTGCTCTCAGAGAGCCGCAGATAAATATTCTTGCCGTAGACATCAAGAGCGATATGCTTGGAACGGCGCGCAGGAATATAGTCAGCCTATTTGAAGAAAACAACAGGGCGGTAGACAACGTTGCGCTCACCGCGTACAATGTAGAGAACATAGAAAAGATCCTCTCCCGAGAAGATGAGGTATGCAGGATATACATAAATTTCTGCAATCCGTGGCCTAAGCCAAAGCACAAAAAACGCAGGCTGACCTATCCGAACAAGCTTGAGAAATACGCGCAGCTGCTGCCCGATGGAGGAGAGATACATTTCAAAACGGACGATCTTCCGCTTTTTGAGGAGAGTCTCGAATATTTTGCACAGTCGGGTTACGAGATCGTTTATAAGACAAACGATCTTCATAACAGCGATGTTAAGGGGAATATCCTTACAGAACACGAGATAATGTTCAGCGAGCAGGGAATACCGATAAATTTCTGCATTGCTGCGGTCAGGCGACCGCAGGCGGTTCCGGTGTGACTTGTAGTGAAGGTTAGTTGGTCTCCGCGTTTTTTAGATTGTGATATCTTTATTAAAATGATATTTTCAATGCATTAAATATTTAACTAATATAAATGAAAATGTGTTAAGTGATGCAGAATGCTTTTATGATAAATAATTTGTCAATTATTTCCGAAAGGAGAAAAATATAGAGATGAAAAAGATATTGGTTTGCGAGGACGAAGCCGCTATCCGCGATTTCGTCGTAATAAATCTCACAAGAGCCGGTTACGATGTTATTGAAGCCGAAAACGGCGATGAAGCCCTTGTTAAATACGATGAGAACAACGGCGATCTTGATGTTGCCATTCTTGACGTTATGATGCCGGGAAGCAAGGACGGCTTTGCTGTCTGCAAGGAGCTTCGCGCACGCAACGGCGGCATTGGCATTATCATGCTCACAGCGCGTACTCAGGAGATGGACAAGGTGACAGGTCTTATGCTTGGCGCAGACGACTACGTAACTAAGCCGTTCAGCCCGTCTGAGCTTGTTGCAAGAGTTGACGCTCTTTACAGAAGAGTTTCTCTTGCGAAGGCAAACAGCGAGAGCAATTTCAAAGAGGAGATTAAGTCGGGCGATTTTGTTCTTAATCTGCGCAACAGAACGCTCCTTAAAAACGGAAAGACGATCGAGCTTACTCAGGTCGAGTTCCAGATAATGGAGTATTTCTTCTCCAATCCCGGAAAAGCGCTTGACAGAGTGAATATCCTCAACCATGTCTGGGGCGTTGCATACGTGGGCGAAGAAAAGATAGTAGACGTTAATATCCGCCGCCTGCGCATGAAGGTCGAGGACGAGCCTTCCAACCCGAAGTACATAGTTACCGTATGGGGTCTTGGATATAAGTGGGACGCATAATGAGTCAATATTAAGCCGCAGTCTGCTTTGACGGCAGAGCTGTGGATTTGGGGGCAGCTGCATTGGGTAAAGGTATAGTTAAAAGATGGGTGCTGAAATACCTTAGCGTGACTGTACTGTTTCTTGTATTATTAATTTTCGGAGCAGCCTTTGCCGTTAGAGCGTATTACTACAACGGCGTAAAGGTTCACCTGAAGGAGCTGGGCGACGCGGCTCAGCAGTCGTACACTCTGTATGAGCAAAACGGAAACGCTGACGTCTGGGTCGAGGAATATTTTTCTGATATTGAAAAAAAGGAATCTATTGATGTTGCCGCTTCAAACGAAAGCGGCGAGGTGATCGCGGATATTGGTTCGACAGAAAGCTCGGAGCTTGAATCAGCCGCCATTGTCTACGGCAGCGACAGCCCCGATGAAAGCTCCTACCGCACAGACAGCCTTTCTACGGGTGAAAAGGTGATGAGCTACAGCGCTGCGGTCAGAAAAGAAAGCGGTAATATTGCGTATCTGCTCCGTTATTCACGTCCGCTTACAGAGGTCGACAACAAGGTGATGATAGCGATACTTGTCCTTGCGGCGGCTGCGGTACTGCTGCTTGCGTCGTTCGTTATCCCATGTTTGTTGTTTATGAATACGATAGTAAAGCCTGTCCGGGAACTTCGGGCAACAGCGCACAGGATCGCTCAGGGCGATTACGAAACGCGCGTTGATAAAATGTACGACGATGAGATCGGCGAGCTTGCCGACAGCATTAACCACATGGCAGAGGAGATAAAAGCCTCCGACAGCATGAAGAACGACTTTATCTCGTCCGTTTCTCATGAGCTGAGAACTCCGCTTACAGCTATAAAGGGCTGGGCTGAAACAATGTCTGTGGGAGAGCCGGACAGCGCCACAATGAGCAAGGGCTTCGGCATAATCATAAACGAATCAGAACGCCTTACCGGCATGGTCGAGGAGCTTCTTGATTTCTCAAGAATACAGAGCGGAAGAATGATCCTTGCTATGGATAAAACAGACCTTCTTGCCGAACTGGGAGAGGCTGTGTACATGCTTAAGGAACGCGCCGTCAAGGAGAACAAACACCTCGTTTATGACGAGCCGGAAATGCTTTCTCCCGTCCTTGCCGATAAAAACAGACTGCGACAGGTGTTCATAAATATTATAGACAATGCGCTGAAATATACGCCGGTCGGCGGCGTTATCGGAATAAACGTCAGCCAGTCGGACGACATGATAAAGGTAGTTGTCAGCGACACAGGCTGCGGAATTGCCGAAAAGGATCTGCCGCGTATCAAAGAAAAATTCTATAAAGCCAACAAGACTGTTCGCGGCAGCGGTATCGGTCTTGCCGTTGCCGATGAGATCATGACGATGCACAAGGGTTCTCTTGAAATCGAGAGCAAAGAGGACGTCGGAACTACCGTCACGATCAGTATTCCCGTGCTTGACCGCGACGACGAGGAGATACTTAAAAGCTGATTATCCGTCATCAACTGAAAAGGAAGGTGCGAGATATGGACGATAGATCTTTGAAAAAGCTTAAGCGTTATCTTGTTAAGGGCAATGAATATGTGACATACGGAATACTTGCAGCCGCAGTTATCATGATTTTTGCTACGGAAGCAGAGATAGTCAGCACCATCATTATTGTCGTTATTTCGGCTTTGCTGTGGGCAATATTATATTTCATAGGCTATTCCAGTGTGAAAAAGAGATTTAACGAGCTGATCGAAAGGCTGAAAAAGCTTGGCAGACTGGAGATCGCCGTTAATGATTTTGAAAATGCTCAGCAATTTTTCGGCGATAGGGTAAGAATAGGCAAGCACTGCATTTACGTTAAGGGATACGGCGTTATTTGCTTTTTCGACGATATTACCGGAATTACGTATTCGGAGTATATCCCCAACAGCACTACAAGAAATCTATATGCAAATACGGCTGACGGCAAACAGCAGTTTATTGCCGAGGTTTCCGATAAAAATGCTATTTACGGTCAACAGATCATAGACGCGGTCATGCAGAGGATCGGAATGCGATAAGATGGGGAATGAACGTAGTTTAAACCTCCTGCATTTTTACTTTGTTTTTATCCAAACTATATTATCGCCTTGCGGCGGTGGGGATAGTTAGTCTGATGGTGCGAGTAAGGGACTTTTTCCTAAATGCCCTTCTTCAAAAGGGCAAGAGTGTGTCTCCGGCGGCAAGCTTTATTTGAAAAAAGCTTTACAGAAAACTTTAGCTGAGTTATATACAGTTATATTTTAAAGAAAAGAAAGGAACTGAGTTTATGCCCGAAAAGACGAAAATAAAAACGTCAATAGGCGGTTCGGCGCTGATCGAAGGTATCATGATGCGCGGACCTAAGCGCACAACGGTTGCGGTCAGAATGGCAGACAAGTCGATCTACACCGAGGATATTGATTTCAAGTCGTTCGGCAGCAAGAGCAAGATCTTACAGCTTCCGTTTATCAGAGGATTCGTAACGCTCATAGATTCCATGAGACTTAGCATGAAATGCCTTATGCTTTCGGCAGAAAAATCGGTCGAAGGAACGGAAGAGGAGAACGAAGAGCCGTCAAAGTTCGAAAAATGGCTCGAAGAAAAGCTTGGCGACAAGCTTTTTGGCGTTATAATGACGCTTGCAAGTATACTCGGCGTTGCGTTGGCTATCCTGCTGTTTTTTGCGTTCCCGACGTTTATTTTCAACAATCTCGCAAAGGTCGCTCCCGCGCTAGACAAAGGAACGATGTGGCGCAGCGTATTTGAAGGCATATTGAAAATAATCATTTTCCTCGGATACATTATTGTTATTTCGAGAACGCCCGACATGAAGCGGACGTTTATGTATCACGGCGCAGAACACAAAACTATCTTCTGTTACGAAAATCTGGAAGAGCTTACAGTGGAGAACGTCAGAAAATACAAGCGTTTTCATCCTCGCTGCGGAACAAGCTTTATGATAATCATGCTTTTGGTCGGCATAATTATCGGTCTTTTCATCACGGCAAAAAATCCGCTTCTACGCACGCTGATCAAGCTGCTGCTGCTGCCGGTTTCCTGCGGTATCGGCTATGAGCTTATCAAGCTTTGCGCTAAATACGACAATGTATTTACGCGAATAATCGCGGCTCCCGGTCTTGCCGCACAGAGAATAACGACGATTGAGCCGGACGACAGCATGATAGAGATCGCCATTGCTGCGATAAAGCCTGTGATCCCTGAAAACGGCGAAGACCGCATATGATAAAGAAAGGTCGTTTATATTATAATGAAACGAACCATAGCAATAATTTTATTTATATCTGCATTTTTAGCAATGACGGCTTGCGAAGAGAAGCCCGATGACAGCTACAAGCGAAATACGTC
>CACYDO010000272.1 GCA_902773165.1 uncultured Ruminococcus sp.
TAAAGCGGTGCTTCAAAGAATACAGGAATGGAGCGACAAAAATACTCCCCAAAAAATTCATATGTTTCCTTAAGTTGTGGATAGTGATTTTATATCTAAGAATATAATTATATTATAACATCAGCGTACTCAGAAAATCAATATTATTACCATAATTTTCTTATAAAAAAACATTTGTCATCTTCTGCAAATATTTTACTTGATCGTCAAAAAGCCACAAAAACCCCCTTGAGATAAACTCAAGGGGGATAAACTCAGATATTAAGTTTGATTATTTGAATGATATTGTGATCTCTACTTCCTTACCAACGAGGGATTCATCGTTAAGGTTTACAGAGAAACGGAGAACGGAGAGGGAGTCACCGGAATCTACAGCCTTATCATCGTTAACGTCAGCTGCGATCTCTGCTGTTTCTTCAAGCTCGCCCATACCGTTTGTACGTCTGAGGATAATAACAGCGTCCTGAGAAGTTACTGTCTTATCGTCATCAACGTCACCGTAGATGATAGTAATAGTCATCTTCTTCTTTCCGTCGTCGCCGGGGTTAACAGTGATATCTTCGGAATCAGTGTCCTTATTATCTTCTGAACCCTTCTTATCGTCTGTATCAGAAGTCTTAACGTCATCCTCTGTATCGGGATCTCTCTTTACGCCGTCTGTATTTGTCGGAGGATCAAGATCCTCTTCGAAAGCAGAAGCATATGTCATTGTTGTTGTGGAAACGTCAAAGTCCTTAGTATTTACATCGTAGAACTCGTCAACAACGTAGCTGAGAACGTTCTCAGTGCTTGCGATATCCTTAAGAGCCTTGAATGTAAATACGACTACGTCTGTTTCATTAACAAGGTCTGTACCCTTTGCGTCAAACATTGTAGCAAAGCGAACTGTACCGCTTATAGACGGATCAGCGCGGAATGTACCCATTTCCTTGCCGTAGCCTACATAACCAAGAGCCTTGGAATCGTATGTGAGTTCTTCTACCATGCCGAGAGCCTTTGCAGCGTCTATAGCCTTGCAGTATACCTTAACAACGTTGCCTTCCTTAGCTGTTACATCGACCTTGCCTTCGCCTCTTCCTGCTACCTTTGCTTCTGCGGAAGCATTCTTAGCATCGAAGCTGTTGCCGTCTACATCATAGAAATCCTTAACTGCATAGAAGAGAACATCGTCTGCAGCCTTGATATCTTTCTGAGCCGTAAAGGTCATAACTGCGACCTCAGACTCCTTAGTAAGATCCTTGCCATTGCCGTTCTTGTCGAGATCGAAAAGAACATTCCATGCGATCTTGCCGCTTGATACTTCCGACTTGATAATGCCGAGAGAGCTTGCTGCGTCTGCGTTATACTTAAGAGCAGCTGTGTTGAAGTCAACAACTTCCTGAATGCCGGCAGCATTCTTGAGACCCTTAGCCTTGAATGTTACAACAACTCTGTCGCCCTTCTTAGCTGTTACATTGATCTTGCTGCTGTCTTCTTCAACGTCCTTTACAGTATCGGTATCATTCTTACCGCCTACAGAAACATTAGCCTTGAGAGCGGAAGGATCGAGATCCTTGCTGTTGGAGTCATAGATCTCCTTAACGGAGTTTGTACCGATAACGCCGTTAACATCTTTAAGAGTCTTGAATTCGAATGTAATGATATCGGAACCGGAAGCACCGTTAGCGTTTACGCAGTTCCATCTAACCATACCTGTTGTCTGGTTTGCTTCAACCTGTGTGCCATTATTGGGGCTTGCAAAGCCAACATATTCAACAGCAGAAGGATCATAGTTGAATACAGAGGAAACGCCTTCGATCTTAGAAAGGTCGCCGGTAAATGTTACCTTGATGGTATCGCCCTTGCTTGCCTTAGCGGAAACCTTGATATCATCCGACTTAACGTCTGTATCGGAGCTTGCGCCGCCTACAGAAGCCTTCGCTGAAACGCAGTCTGTGCTGAGACTCTTGAAATCATAGTCATAGCAATCTCTTACTGTGTTTTTGCCAAGCTCGCCGCTTGCGTCGGAGAGAGCCTTGAACTTCATCTGAACGAGAGCTGTTTCGGAAGCGATGTCCTTACCGGACTTACCGTCGCCGAAGCTTGCATTCCACTTAACCTCACCGGGCTTTGTGGAGTTAACTTCTACGCCGTCGTAAACACCCTTTGCCTCAACAAGCTCGTACTTTGAGGAATCATAGGTAAATGTGTTGGAGATACCCATAATCTTCTTCACGTTGCTGATGCTGAGTGTTGCTGTAACGGTATTGCCCTTTTTAGCCGTTGCAGTAACTGTTGTCACGCCATCACCTGAATCCTTCTGAGAATCTGTCTCAGCAGGCTTTTCGGAGGAAGTATCTACGGGCTTTTTCTCGGAATCTGTTGTTTTCTTTTCGGAATCTGTAGTAATGGGAGCAGGTGTGATCGTGCCGTTACCGATGCTTGCAAGAGAAGCTGTGATGATATCCTTATCGTCCTTCTCTGCCGATGTACTCGGGTCGGAGCTGTACTCGCCTGTTGCATTGTCGAGCATGCAAAGGTCAAAAGGAACGCAGTCAAGACCGGACTCACCTCTGGAAGCAACTACCATTGCTCCGATGCCGTTCTTTGTAAGCTGATCCTTAGTGATACCCAATGCTGCAAACGGAATCTTTACCTCATAGAATGAGTCATACTTTGTGTCGTGCTTAAGAGTTTTAAAATCAACCCAATCTGCGTTGTTGTCGCAAACATCCATCGGGTCCTCGGAGCCGTTAAGACCCCAGATCTCGCTGTTGATGTTTGTTGTAGCCATCTTATACTCAACGCCTGTATCCTTGAAGGTCTGGCAGCTGTTTGTATCGAGATAGTCAACCACACCGGTAGAATCAGCAGCCTTGAAGAATCCGGGAGTACCAAGACCGGGCTTACCGCTCATGTAAAGAAGAGTATCAACATGGGTCTGGAATTCGATATCTACACCCCAAATGCCCTTACCGTCCTTAACTCTGCCGGTCATTCCGGTGTTATTAGGATTAGTGCTGAGCGCTACGATCAGCGGAACATCAAGTACGCGGCCGCCGTCGCTGAGAGGACCGTCGCCCTCTCTTGCCCATGTATCCGTCGTATTGACCATCTGCCAGCCGATGTACAGGTTAGAATCGTCCCATGCACCATAAAGCGCATATGTGTCGAGTACGCAGTTCTCGTGACCGCCCTTCCAATGGTTGGCAACGTCCCATGCAGCACCCTGCGCAATTTTCATGCTCTCGTTCCAGTCACTTGCGTCACCGTCGATTGTGATCTTAGCTTCTTTTCCGACTCCCGTTGCGTTAGTCGAGTAGTACTTTGACAGACTTCCGGCTCCGGACTCATCCGCCCCTACAGTAGCGGCATTAGCCGTAACCATGCTGCCGGAAAGAAGCATAGCAGCAAGCAGAGCACTCAGAAGTCTATGGTGTCTTTTAGCCATAATAAATTACCTCCAATCAAATATTTGCGGAATAGTTTCAAGTTGCCCTTATCCCAACTTTATACATTATATAGTATAAACCGAAAAAAAAAATTTAACAAGTCTTTTTCAGCAGTTCAAAAATATTTGTCGGACTTGTTAAAACACGCCCTGTTTTTTTGTACAGATTACCGTTTTGTATCAAAAAACGAATACAAAATTTTAACACAGTTTTCACATTGAAATTTATGTGAA
>CACYDO010000273.1 GCA_902773165.1 uncultured Ruminococcus sp.
GCGTTTATTACGCCGATGAACTACAAGGACGACAGCTTCGGCGGCTTGGAATACCGCGATAACGGCGCGTATGACGGGCGATATTACCGATATATCGGCAAGGCGGAAAATGACCTTTCACGCCTGCCCGACGGAAGCACTATCGTCTGCGCGGGAAGGACGTACAGAACAGACAGCTCTGATCTGTATATCTTTGATAACGAGCCGCTCTATTGCAGGGCGGTGCTGCGCCTTTATAAGGACGGTGAAGCTGATGATTGAGTATCTTAGCGGAATAGTCGGTTATCTTTCTTCGCAGCAGAATGTCATTGCGGTTGATCTCGGATTTCGTCCGATCTGCGCGGACGCGCCGCTTATAGAGCCATCGGCGTATGTTTCGGCGGAAAAAATGGAAGACGGACGGCTTGATTTCTGCGTGTCTGTGTACTACCCCGTGTCGAGCGGCGGTTCTTCCTGCTTCGTTACGGCGCAGCGGCTTGCAGGAATTCTGCTGTCCGAGGAATGTACGCTGCCTGTTCGCAGCCTGTACACGACCGGTACGGAATATATGCGTGAATTCAAGGCGTTTAAAGCTCAGATCCACGGCAGCCTTATCTGCGAGAACGAAAAGAGATATTATTTCCGCGCCGAAAATTTTTCTGAAAGCCCGAATATGATCGTAAGCGCAGGAATATCATACTACAGCATTGAGCGCAGCTTTGAAAACAAGCCGATCATGACGATCTTCAGGGAGCTGCCCTTCGGCGTTGCCGATGGGAAAAATATTTATAGCATAGTTTTGCCGGGAGTTCCGCCCTCGATCGCGGAAAATATGGCGAATAACGGTACGTTTGACCTTACGGTCGGGAACGAAACGTTTAACTGCTGCTATTGCCTGAAATGCGAAGAAAAAGAGCCGTCAGACGGCAGTGTGACCGTTCGCGGATACAAAGAAAGGGAGATCACCGTATGAACGATGAAAATGTAAAGCCCCGGGAGGAAAACGGCGCAGACAGCAGAGACAGTGCCGAGGAGCTGTCCGCCGTTTACGAGCGGCAGGCGCGGCGTTACGACGGAAATCTCAGAGAAAGCGGGGTGGGCAGATGAGCGGCAGATCGGTAAACGACGCGGTTATCAGGTTCGGCGGCGTAAGTCTGTCGCATAACCCCGAAAAGCTGACTGTAAAGCGAAAAAAGAATGTCGCTGTTGATATTTTGCTGTCGGGAAATATCGCAAAAGAAAAGGTCTTCACCGAAGGCGATACGATACAGGGCAGAGGAGAGCTTTTCGGAGAGCACTGCGAGGAGGATTACAAGCTTCTTGCGCGAATGTGCAGAAAAAGCACCGCGGCAGTTCTTTCTGTTCCGCGCTTGGGCGCGTTTACGGCTGTCCTTTCACAGCTTTCCTTAGCTGCCGAGCCGAAGGAAAACTACATTGCGGTGGAGTTCGTTTTCACGGCTGTTCGCGGAGAATATCACCCGAAGCTGACGAAGGAAAGGTATTATCACGCAAAGCAGGGAGATGATCTCTGGGTAATAGCGCGTGAAACAAGATCTGATATCTCAAAGCTTGCAGAGCTGAATCCGCAGATAAGAAATATCAGATCGCTGGAGAAAGACAGCGTAATAACGCTTTTCTAAAGGAGCATACATGAAATTTTACGGAGAAAACGAGAACGGAGGATTTCTTCTACCCGAAGCGGTGAGCGCAGAGATCGACAGTGAATACGGAGTTCCTGCCGACAGCATGACGGTGAGGTTTTCGGGCGTAAGTACGCCCGAGCTTTACAGAATAGACGCCTGCACCGACGAAGGAGAGGTTATTTTCCGCGGAATTGTTGACGAGCAGGAAACGACGGAAACCGTCTCCGGGGTAACGTCGGCGGTGTACGCAAGAAGTCCGGCGGCTCTGCCGCTTGATAATGAATGCGAGCCTGGGGAGTACACAGACCCTTCCTTAGAGGTCGTTGTAAAAAGACATCTTGACCGCTTCGGGATTGTTTGTTCCGAGCACCCGACAGCCGCCTTCGGAAAAATGAACGTTGCCAGAGGGCAGTCGCACTGGACGGCGGTGAAAACCTTCTGCTCTGTATTTCTGGGAACAGAGCCGAGGGTGAACAGCGTAGGCGAATTCAGAACAAATTGCTTTAC
>CACYDO010000274.1 GCA_902773165.1 uncultured Ruminococcus sp.
CTCATTAACACTAACATTAAAAAGTTCTCCCAAAGCCAGCATCGCATCTGCAGGTGGCAGATAGACTCCTGTTTCCCATCGTGAGACAGTCTTATTTGTTACTCCGATCTTTTCTCCAAGCTGCTCCTGTGTAAGTCCTTGTTCCTTTCGAAGCTTTGCTATAAATTTTCCTATTTGTATCAGATCCATATGATTCACCTCCTAAGAAAACTATAGCAAAAATTCAATATTTTGTCTTTACCACAAACAGCGAATCTCCGGACATTGACGATATGACATTTTGACATACTTTGTCTACTCTTCGCCGGACATCCAAACGACCGTCTCAACATGTGCCGTTCTGGGAAACATATCCACAGGTGTGACATCTTCAACGCTGTAACCGAGAGAATCGAAGATTTTCAGATCTCGTGCCAGCGTTTCGGGATCACATGAAACGTAAACGATCTTCTTTGGTGACATCACGGCGATAGCTTCAATAACGGAGTTGTCGCAGCCTTTGCGCGGAGGGTCAATGACAACAACGTCCGGTGACGTTCCTCTTTCGGCAAGCTGCTTTGCCGCCTGCGAAGCGTCAGCACAAACAAATTCCGCGTTGTCAATGTCGTTGAGCATGGCATTTTCCTTTGCATTTTCAATTGCCTGGGGAATTATCTCAACGCCGATAAGCTTTTTCGCTTTTTTTGCCATTGACAGACCGATCGTACCTGCGCCGCAGTACAGATCGATCAGAAGCTCCTTGCCGGAAAGACCTGCGTAACGTGCGGCTAATCCATAAAGCTTCTCTGTCTGATCGTGATTTATCTGATAAAACGACAAAGGCGAAATATTGAAGCGCAGTCCGCAAAGCTTGTCTGTAATATGATCGCTGCCGTAAATGGTACGGCATTCTTTGCCTAAGATTACGTTCGTCTTCTCACGATTTATGTTAAGAACAATGCTCTTTACATTTTTATTACACGAAGTAAGCCTGTTTATCAGTTCTTTTTCGTGCGGCAGCGTATCACCGTTAGCAACAAGACAAACCATGATCTCACCGCTGCTGAAACCCTTGCGCATATACAAATGACGCAAAAGCCCCTTGTGCAGCTCTTCATTGTAAACGCTAATGTTGAATTCTTCTATCCATTCACGAACGACCTTTGCAAGAATGTTGAACTCATCAGGCTGCAATCGGCAATCTCCGTTTCCGACGATCCGATGACTGTGACTGCCGTAAAATCCCATCAGCAGATCACCGTTTTTATCGCGCCCGACAGGCAGCTGAGTTTTATTGCGGTAACCGTCAGGATCATCACAGCCAATGATATCGTGCGGTATAAAGTCTTCCAGTCCGCCGATACGCGTAAGCGCATCAAAAACTCTGCGCTGTTTGATTTTCAGCTCTTCTTCGTAAGAGAGATGGCGAAAAACGCAGCCGCCGCACTTGGCGCTCCACTTACAGTCAGGCTCTGTTCTGATAGGTGATGGCTCTAACAACGTTTCGGTCTTTGCGAATGCATAGCTTTTTTTTACCTTTAGTATACGTGCTTCTATTTTATCGCCTACTGCCGTATGCGGAATGAAGACCGCCATGCCGTCAGCTCGTCCGATGCCGCTGCCCTGCCCGGTAATTTCACTTATTTCCAACGGAATAATATCGTTTTTTTTCAGCACATTAATTCCCCACTTGTTAACAGTATTTCCAAAAATTCGTGTATCTAAATAATACCATAAATTGACGCCTTTTTCAACTAAATTATCCGGGCGGCGTGTCGCCGCTGACAGTTCCGATTTTACTTTACTGTTACGGTCAGTTGGTCTCCGCGTTTTGTTGTTGCCCACTAATATTTTACACTAACTCCGGTCCGGGCGCTCACTGGGAGGTTACGTTGGGGATTGCAATTTCTTTGGTTTTATTGTAAAATATAAGAGTATATAAATTTAAGGCATTGTTTTAAAAAGGAGTTTAAATATTATGAGTATGTTTTCGAGCTACAGTAAATGTATAGTTGCCGCGCTTCTTACTGCCGGTATATGCGTATCAATGTGCGCCTGCGGCGTAAAGTCCGATGTTCCCGATGGTTATATTCCTGCTCATTCGGAGCTTTCAGATTCTGCTACGAAAGACATTCATTCAATTTACACTTTGTCAGAAAAAGAATCGGAAACAGAATCGTCAGATGAAGAGTCTTCAAAAAAGACTGCTTCCGAAAATGCGTCTTCCAACAGCTCTGCTTCTTCGTCTTCATCTGCTGTTTCGTCGGCGGCATCTTCTAAAACTAGCAGTACGTCTTCAAAGACGAACAGCTCCGCTTCGAAGTTAAACAGCTCTTCCTCAAAGACGAGCAGTACATCTTCTAAGGAAACAGAATCTAAATCTGCCGGCAGCAGTTCTGTAACCGTTCCAACTACCGCGAATACATCTACCGAAGAGGAAAATACTGCTGCGGTATCATCAAGTGCAGCCGCGGCTTCATCTCAAACGCAAACACCTAAAACAGCATCAAGCACTATAACGGTGCAGCAGCCTGTGATCGTTCAGGAAGCAGAGCAGCCCGCACAGCCGGAGCAGCCTTCTGAGTCTGAGGAGCAGACTCAGCCCGAGGTCGTGGAATTTACAGTTCCTGAGCAGGAGCGCCCAGACAGAAACGATGGCAGAAAGATAATCGTTATCGACGCAGGTCATCAGAGCCAGGCAAATCTTGAAACAGAGCCGCTTGGCCCCGGGTCACCCGAATCGAAAATCAAGGTATCAGGCGGTACACAGGGAAGAACAACAGGTCTTCCGGAGTATGAACTGACCCTTATTCTTGCGCTTAAACTCCAGCCTATTCTTGAAGAGCGCGGATATGAGGTAATTCAGATACGCACGACAAACGATGTTAATATCAGTAATTCCGAGCGTGCTGCTGTTGCAAATGAAGCGCCTGCCGACGCTTTTATCAGAATACACGCTAACGGATCTGATAATTCTTATACAAGCGGTGCAATGACGCTTTGTCAAACTCCGTACAATCCGTTTAATGGTGATCTTTACGGGGAATCAAGGGCGCTTTCAGATTACGTTCTCGATGAGCTCGTTGCCGCAACGGGCTGCAAAAAGGAATATGTCTGGGAAACTGATACAATGAGCGGCATAAACTGGGCGCAGGTTCCTGTTACTATCGTTGAAGTCGGTTATATGACTAACCCACAGGAAGATGTCCTCTTATCTCAGGATGATTATCAAAACAAGATCTGCGAGGGTATCGCAAACGGTATAGATCTTTTTATGGGTGAGTAAGCTGCTCTATAGTTGTAAGTTTTTATTATTTTTACGCATATCTATTCTATGATGATGGAGTTGGAGTGAAGCAATGAAGAGAAAAAAATTAAAGCTGTTGTTTTTGATACCGGCGGCTTTGATAGTAACGTTGTTTGCGGCATTTGTCGTTTATGCTTCTGTTTATTATCATGCAGATGAAACAGCTAAAAATGCCCTTGAATCAGATGACAATGTAGTAGTTTCAAAGACCGATTACGGGTATCTTTTTGATGGCTATTCTGAGGATACAGCTTTGATCTTTTATCCCGGCGCAAAGGTAGAGGAGGAGTCATACGCTCCGCTGCTTCATTTATTGGCGAGCAAAGGCGTAGATGTTTGCTTGATCGAAACTCCGCTTCGTTTCGCTTTTTTCGGAATGAATAAGGCTGATTCTGTCATCTCCCAAACTAATTACAGCAGCTATTATATCGGAGGACATTCCTTAGGCGGAGTAATAGCGGCAAATTATGCTGCCGAGAATACAGATATCTTTGACGGAGTTGTTCTATTAGCGGCATATCCCACAAAACAGCTTGAAGATGATTTAAAAGAGATAACGATATACGGAACGGCGGATAACGTTCTTAGTATGGAAAGACTCAAAAAATACCGCGGATATTCTCCGTCTGACGCTGTTGAATTAGCTATTCCCGGTGCGAATCATGCACAATTCGGAAACTACGGTGAACAGTCTGGCGATGGCAAAGCGGAGATTTCTGCAGAGGAGCAGCAGGAAAAAACGGCAGACTATATCATAGAGCAAATAAACCGATAAAGGCGGGGGAGAACAGCTTATGTCAAAGATAACAAAGCAGGAGGTACTTGACGACATCTCTTTGCTTCCGGATAATTATAAAACAAAAGACGTTGATATACTGATACGTAAATATGTTAAGTCGGGCTGCGATCTTTCGGATCTGCGTGACAGCGTACTTTCACAGCAGCAGCTTCACCGCATTTATTTCCATGGTTCACTGAAACAAATTGCAAACGCCGAAGACAGATTAAAGTTTATAGACGAAAATATGCTTTTCTCCGATTGGTGGCATACAGATCAGCTGATAGATTTTGTCAGTGATCTTGATTTTGATAAGGCATATTCCTATTCGCGGCAGTATGTGTACAGCGAAGACACGTTTGTGCGCCGCTGGGGATATGTGATGTTTATTTCTAAGCTTTGCCGGAATAAGGATAATCTCCAAGCAATTATTGATCTGTTCCATAACGATGACGAATATTACGTTCAGATGGCGCAGGCGTGGCTGATTGCCGAACTGACCGTATTTTTCCCCGAGGATATGTACAGCTGCTTATCCGAACGCTGTGATCTTAAATACAATATAACAGGGAAAGCAGTGCAAAAGATATGTGATTCGTTTCGTGTTTCCGATGAGTGGAAGGAAAAATTCAAGCTGCTGCGGTCAAAGCTGAAAAAGATTTGAGAAAAGAGTGATACTATGGCTTCTTCAAAGAGTTATCTTGATTTTGTACTCGATCAGCTGAGCGGCTTAGACGATATATCCTCTCGTGC
>CACYDO010000275.1 GCA_902773165.1 uncultured Ruminococcus sp.
AGGGCGGCGTGTCGCTGCTGACAGTTCCGCCGGACTTTTATGTAATAGTCAGTTGGTCTCCGCGCCGCCGGTTGGCTGCCCACTATTTTTTTACACTAACCAGGCAGTACGCGCACAAAGTTTATCGAAATATATAATTTTGTGTCCGCGTCTAAAACTGTATCCCTGAGGACGGTCAGTTGTCTATACCTCAACGACCTCTGACATACTGTACATATAGCTTTCGGAATCCTTATACCTCTCGGGAATGGAAATTCCCGTGATCGCTTTAACTATGCCCCACCAAAATCTGATCGGCAGCAGAAGAAGCTTTATAACGAGAGGCTTTAGCAGCGCCGATACCTTTTCAACGCTGAATTCACAGATCACAAATCCAATCAGCGTTATCAATATGATAAGTGGGTAAATCAGTACGCGCGTAACAGAAGTATCTATCAAAAAATATATCAAACTAGTTATCGCATAGATCACCAGAGCATATACAACAATAAAAAAAATCAGATCAACGCCGTAAACTACAAACCCGACCATCAGCTTTATCAAAGCTATCAACAAAGCAAGATGTATGAGAAAAAAGAACAGCTCCATAATAAAGCCGTTTGCTTCAATGCTTAATTGATTGAATTCATCAAAATATTTACCAATATAAGGGTAAATAAATTCGTATGCCTGGAGAATGCATGATACGATCAATGCGGATATGTACGCGATCGTGTTGGCGATGAAATAATTTATTATGTACTTTTCCAAGCCCGTCCTGTCTGTCGTGCTTAAATGCCTTTCCACGATTCGTTTCTGATATGCAAATAGGATCGGTGTTAAAAACATTGCCCACCATGCGTAATACGAATTATCTAATACATATCCGAAAAGCTGTATAATATCATATATTCCGCAGATTAAAACATGAAGACATATATTTAAGACCATATCCTCATTTTTCGCCCCCGATGTCTCAGAGCTCCATGGAGAAAAGAAAATGCTGAGTATCAACGTGCCGATATACCCTATAATGTATATTTTGTTGCGTACAAAAAATCCTTTACGCCTGCTACAAAACCTGACATACAGTTACACTTTTTCTGCAAAAATTGCCGTACCCCTGCGTTTCGGTCCGGTTACTCCGAATAACGCCGGTACTGTATCAATAATCATAATTATCATCATAGCTATCGTCATAGCCATCGTCATACCCGTATTCACCTGCGTCTGCTTCATTGCCTCCAAAATCATCGCCGTATTCGCTGTATTCACTTGCGGTGCTTTCGGTGGTGAGCGGAAGGTCTGTGTCCGATCCGGCAATTCCGATCTGATTATTAATTCCTACTCCGTAGATGTACTCTATTTCACTAGAAATATTGTCGCTGTCGTCAATGCTGTCGCAGTCATCGGTATCGCTGCCCTTTTCAGTATCGCTGTCGGAGCTGTCATAGGAATCATTGTCCTCGTCTTTAGGCGCGTCGTCGTTAAGATTTCCGTGGGTAGCCTGAGAGCGAAGCGTTTCAAGAGTGTAAACGCGCTCATCGGAAATAGTAAATGCATTCATTGCATAAAGCACGTCTGTTATGCCGAATTCCTGGATCATTTCAATGATATTTGCACCAAAGTAATCATATGATATTACATAGATCTCCGAAAAGGAGCTGGTGAAAAACGTCGGCATTACTGTTCCGAAATCATCCTTTATCAAAAGAAGCTTACGGTCATTTTTTACGTTCGTATCAATGCGCAGACTGTAATATCCGCCCTTATAGTATCCTTTATAAAGCGAATCCTCGACTTCGGAGTAAAATTTATCCGTTACAAGATATTCAAACTGATCGTCGTAATAATTCGTTTTAAAGCCTGTTTTTGGCGTGTAGTATGAGAATTTATCGGGAACGCTTTCCAACGTCGCGCTGCCCGCTGAATCGCACATGTAGATCAGATCTCCGAGATAATCCTTCGGCGTGGTAGGAGCGTATTCGGAAATATCGGCATAGGGAACGCCTGCTGTCTGCGCAAATACCTTTCCTGCGTAGTATGCGCCGAGCGGCGTCCAGCGGCTGTCGGTGCGGTAATAGATGTTTTCGGCATTGTGGGCTGTAAGCGTGGGGAAAACGTCTACCAATTTCACCTCGACAAGCATGTCCTTAACGTCCTCTATAAGCTGAGCCTGACTGTCAATATTCTTACGCTGATTCTTCGGCGTGTACAGCTCGCATGCCGTAGGAATTATCATTGAGTAAACATTGACCTTGTTTCCGACAAGATCCTTTGTTTTATTAAGCTCGTTTGCGTAAAACTCCAGGCAGCCCGAACCAAGCGTCATTTCGAAAAGCTCTAATCCGCGTTTTGTGTCGTCCTGGTCAACGATAATAATGCTGCCCGATTCGGATATTTTTGCAAACTCCTCGCCGTAGTCCTTGTGTTCGCCTATATCCGGTTCACTCGATGCAGCAGTAGGTTCGTCCACTGTTGCTATTTTTAAAGGAACACTGCTTAAAGCGTTGTTTTCGTCTTTATTCTGACAGCCTGCCGCACAGCTTATCAATGTAAGCGCCAACAAGCTTGAAATAAGTCTTTTGCTTATGTTCTTCATATACACATTCTCCCGATTTATAATTTATTAAACCATTGTGATATCTATCTGTATATCCGGTTTATCTGAAAGACAGCAGACTGCAAGGACAAAATCATCATAATAACGCAGACTGTAAAGTCCCCCGCGGTTTGATATTTTCCCAAAAGCAGCGCCGTCAAATCCCGTGATATCGAAATTTATCTCGTCCATCGGAAAAGACATGCCGTCGCCTGTCGCTTTGATATAGCTCTCTTTAAGCGCCCAAAGACGTATAAATGCGCGGCTTTTATCAACGGAATTATTAATATATTCAAGCTCTTTTCCGCGGCATAGCTTTGCGATAATGTTGTCCTTTACCGGACGGACGACCTGAACGTCAACGCCTACGGGAACACTGCTGACAGCGGCAGCGGCGTAAATTCCGCTGTGGCTTATATTAAAGCAGATATCGCTGTCTGCAAAATACGGTTTGCCGTGAACGCCTTTTTCTATTGTAAAATGCGAAAGCTCCTCGCCGAATTCCTCTTGCAGAGCGTGATTCAATACGGTAAGACCATTTAAGCTTTCGGCTTTTTTTCTTTCTCCACGGACTGATGAGCCGTAGTCGAAACTTTGTATATAAACGCTGCACCGGGTCATGATACAACGACCTCTGGTTTTACGTAGATAGTTCTGTTTTTAACGAAAATGACTGTGCCGGGGCGCGCTCCCTGCGGCTTGCTCACGTTTCTTACCCTTGTGTAATCAACTGGAACCTGAGAACCTTCACGCGCCTTGCTGTGGTAAGCTGCTATCGCCGCAGCCTGTCTTACTGCTTCCTCGCTCGGCTCTTGTCCGTTAGTTACCAGAATAGTGTGAGAACCGGGGATATCCTTTGTATGAAACCAGATATCATTTTTCGCCGCTGTTTTCAGCGTAAGCTGATCGTTTTGCCGGTTGTTTCTTCCCACAAGAACGGTCAAGCCGTCTGTGGTTTTGAATTCAAGAGGGGGAAGAGGCTTTTGTTCCTTGCCTTTGCCCTTGGCTTTAGGCGCTTTAATATATCCCGTAAGAACAAGCTCCGATCTGATCTCGGACAATTCGCGCTCTGTTTCGGCGCGGCTGAGCGAATCGAAAACGTTGTCAAGATATTCAAGCTCTCTTTTAGCAAGCGTAAGCTGCTCGGTCAGCATTATCTCGGCGGTCTTCGCTTTTCGGTATTCCTTGTAATATTTCTGAGCATTCTGTGACGGCGATTTTGACGGGTCTAAACGAATTCTGAGCTTGCTCATGCTTTCGTCGTAAAAATTCTCAAGCTCGACAAACGGAGAGCCTTTTTCAATGCGGTAAAGATTGGCTTGAATGAGATCGCCGCAGATCTTAAGGTGTTCTCTGTCGGCGCACTGCTCAAGCTCTGCCTGCTGCGTATTGATCTTTCTTGCGCAGCGCTCGGAAGCGTTTGTAAGCAAGCGGAGAAGATCCTGCGATCTTGCTCTCATGCGCTCAGTCTTGTCGCGTTCGGAATAGAAGCTGTCAAGCAGAGAGGAGAAGCTGTCGGAGGTTTTTACGGTATAAAAAGAGCCGTATTGCCTGATCTCGGTAAACGACATATCCTTCGGCTTGCCGCTTTCGTCGTATATGCAGCATGGTTTTCCATTTACGTTTATTATATCGTCTGCAAGCTTGCCAATGTAGTATTTCAGCCTGTTCAAGTGCTGAGAATCGAGGCTATCGGCATACATTGCTTCACCGTTTGTGATACGATATTCGATCTCGCGGCTGATAAGCGGAGCAATTCCCAGAACTGTGTTAAGGATAGCCTTTCCGAGCTTTTCCTCGCTTCGGGTTATCGCGGAAACGATAGCTTCGGGCGAATTGCTGAGAACAGAAAGCTTGTTCTGCGCAGGCGGAAGGGTGTATTTCATTCCCGGAAGGACAATTCGCCCCGTAGTCATGCCTGCGTCTATGCGCTTGAGCGCTTCGATCACGGTTTCGTTTTCGTCTATGAAAATAACGTTGCTGTATTTGCCCATTATTTCGCAGGCAAGAGTGTATTTTACGCTGTCGCCAAGCTCGTTTACAGCGTCAAAGTCGATAAAAATAATTCTCTCCAGATCGGGCTGACGCACATCGGAGATCTTCGCGCCGCTGAGCTTTTTTCGCAGAAGCATACACAGCATTGGCGGAGAAGCCGGATTTTCGGGCGCGTTTTCGGTAAAGCTTACACGCGGAGAGTTAGCTCTTGCGCTGATAAGCAGCTTTTTACCTCCGCGAAGCGTTCTCAGAGAAAGCAAAAGCTCGTCTTTGTTTGGCTGATGTATCTGCGATACACGCGCTGTACAAAGCTCATTTTTCAGTTCGTTCGTCAAAAAGCGCACAAATGCGCCGTCAAGAGCCATTGTGTTCCCTCCTTTTTTTTAACTCTCCTGCCGCTCGTCTGCACCGTATCTTCAGCCGTAATACTCCACAATAAATCCTTGAAATACGTCAGTATTCCTGCGGATTTCTTTTGCCATCTGCCGACTGAATTTACAGCATATCTGAACGACATCAGGTTTTCAGAACTGTCCTTGTGTCGTTATATTGATTCAAAATATAAAATACGGCAGCATATCCGAGTTTACGTTTAATTACATCGGAACTGCCTGCGGAGCTTGCCGCAATGCCTGTTTCAGCTTGCCGCCGCCTCTTTAGTATACATCATTTTTCTTAAAATTTCCACTGTTTTTTTCGATATATTTCATTACCGTAAAAATGAAATTACAACATCATGCACAAAAATTATATTTTGTATGAAAATTATAGTAATTGAATGTAAAAATATACTCATTTTTTGACGAAAAATGCGAAAGATTTTAAACAAAATATCAGAAATCTCTTGAATTTTTTTTGAAAACAGATATAATAATATTATGGGTAATAATGAGAAGGAACAGCATATTTCGAAGGGAGCGTCGGTCTATGTACGATCATAACAGGATAAAAAATCATGTAAACGGAGTGGAGTCAAGCTCTTATGAGCTTTTCGGCGCACATGTCGAAAACGGAGGAGTTTACTTCTCTGTGTATGCACCTGCTGCGCAAAAGGTAGCTCTTTGCGCCGATTTCAGCAATTATGAGGAGGTGACCATGCGCCGTGACCAGTTTGGCGCGTGGAGTACGTTTATTGAGGGCATAGGCGAGGGCGTTCATTATAAATATAAGGTGTATTCGGAAAACGGAAGCTGTGTTGAAAAATCAGACCCGTTCGCTTTTTATACCGAAAAGCGCCCTTCTGTCGGTTCCATCGTCTATGACATTAATAATTACGGCTGGCGCGACGGCGAATGGCTGAGCAGACGCGACAAAAATTACAATAAGCCGCTTAATATCTACGAGGTACATCTGGGTACATGGAAGGTCAAGGACGGAAAAGACGGCGATGAGAGCTATTACCGTTACGAAGAACTGAAA
Organism: uncultured Ruminococcus sp.; assembly: GCA_902773165.1. Classification (GTDB taxonomy): domain Bacteria; phylum Bacillota; class Clostridia; order Oscillospirales; family Acutalibacteraceae; genus RUG592. Next base: position 5,996 of record CACYDO010000275.1, read on the forward strand.
AACGAGCTGGTGCCGTATGTCAGAGAAATGGGTTATACGCACATTGAGTTTATGCCGCTTTGCGAGTATCCCTTTGATGGCTCGTGGGGTTATCAGGGAACAGGCTACTATGCGCCTACAAGCCGCTATGGTGAGCCGCGTTATCTGATGGACCTGATAGATACATGCCACCTTAATAATATCGGCGTAATTCTTGATTTTGTTCCCGTTCATTATGCGACGGATGAAAACGGACTTGCATATTTTGACGGAGGCTGTCTTTATGAAAGCGATGTTCCGCAGATGAGAGAGTCGGAATGGGGCTCAACGAGATTTGATTATTCTAAGCCGCATGTTCATAGCTTTGTACGCTCTGCCGTCAATTTCTGGATAAATCAATATCACTTCGACGGCATACGCTTTGACGCGGTCGGATATCTCATATTCCCCGACGGAAGTCCGAATTCTCCCGAATATGACTGCGGCGTGTGGTTTATAAAAAATACACTGTTTACGCTCAATGCCTACCACCCCGACGTTATGTTCATAGCGGAAGACGCTACCTGCCATATCAAGGATACTGCCCCCGTTGTTTACGGGGGTCTGGGATTTGACTATATGTGGAATTTTGGCTGGTCGAGCGAATCCCTGCGCTATATCGCATCGCCTTACAGCGTCAGGTCACAGAATCACGAGATGATGACTTATCCGATGTATTACTTTAATCAGGGATTGTTCCTTCTGGCATTATCTCACGATGATGTTTCAAACAATAAATCTTCTGTCATGACGAATGTCTACGGCAAAACACAGGAAGAAAAATTTGCCGATCTGCGCACGTATTACACGTATCAGATGACGCACCCCGGTAAGAAGATGAATTTTATGGGCAACGAGCTTGCCGAGTATATGGCGTGGAGCAATACGCAGCCGCTTGGCTGGAATCTGCTCACTTATCCGAATCATGACAGCTTCCACGAGTATATCCGTGCGCTCAACAAGCTTTATCTAAGCGAGCCGGCGCTTTATTCTCAGGATTATAATTTACAGGCCTTTACGTGGATAGATCTGCAAAATTCTCAAAATAACATCTACGCCTACCGCCGCGATGATTTCGTAGACGCGCCGCTGTTTGTAGTTCTCAATTTCTCGCCCAATGAGCATGAATACTGGCTTGAAATAGGCTTTGACAGCAGCTTCAGGGAGGTTCTTAATTCCGACGCGGATATTTACGGAGGCAGCAATATCAGGAATTATCGTTTGTCAACGCAGAACGGCTATCTGCAATTGAAGCTTGCTCCGCTCTCGGCGCTTATTCTTAAACCGTGTGAAGAAGATGAGGTCGATGTTCCTCCCGAGGAAAATACGCAATAGCAGTACGAAGATGATCTTAACGATGAAGAACCGAACGATCAGTCCGACGGCTAGTCTGAAAATGACGCAGATTGACGCATAAATCCCGAATATTCATTGATATGATAGCTTGAATTATATTAACCGCGGTAAGCAGTTGGATCCGCTTATCCCACTGCGAGGTAAAAACGGAATTTTCCGTATGAATACCGCCGCGGTTAAAATTTTTTTGAAAAAAATTAAAATTGGGGTTGACATGCCCAAGAATTCATGATATAATAATCAAGCGTTCTCAAAGAGAATGTTTACACGCTGGTGTAGCTCAGTTGGTAGAGCAGCTGATTTGTAATCAGCAGGTCGGGGGTTCAAGTCCGTCCACCAGCTCTTTTGTTTGCCTGAAAACAGGTAAGCAAATGCAGATAATCTTATTCGACAACGCAGAGTGTGGATATTCCGAGTATTGTATACGAGTTTTTTTGCTTGTGCTTTGATTATCATGAATAAGGTGTACTGCTACAGAAAAAGGGAGAGTTCCAGAGCGGTCAAATGGGGCAGACTGTAAATCTGTTGTTTCGGCTTCGGTGGTTCGAATCCACCCTCTCCCAC
>CACYDO010000276.1 GCA_902773165.1 uncultured Ruminococcus sp.
ACAGTAAAGGCTCTCCTTAAGAGGATCGAGAAGTAATTATCGTGTGATGTAATATAAAGGCAGCGTACATATATAATGTACGTTTGCCTGATGATTACAGCTTACCGGGGCTTACGGCACTTATCCTGCAAGATGCGCTGTAGGCTTTTTATTTTTCAGGAAAAAGAGGTAAATTAAATGAAAGAATTACTCGAAGCAATAGTAAGCGAGCTTGTTGAAGACAAGAGCGCTATCGTTATCACTGAGGACGACCCCGATGAGGAGGGCGTAATAACCTTCCACCTGCACGTTGCCGAGCCTGATATGGGCAGAGTTATCGGCAAGCAGGGCAGGATAGCTAAGGCTATCAGAACTGTTATGCGTGCATCGGCATCCCGCCAGGATCAGAAGATAATGGTCGAGATAGACTGATATAATAAAAAATACCCTTTATACAGCTTTTATTGGCTGTATAAAGGGGTTTTTTGTTTGTATTCAAACAAAATGACTTGTTTTTCATCATTATTGCCGTTTTCAAAGCTGTGCAAATGTGATGAGATGCAGTTTTTTGATAAGAGTTTTTTACCATTCTATGCTAAGTATAACTAAAGCGGAATCGTTTCCGAAAAATCCGGTAGCATTGATTTTTCCGATAGGTGTATTTTCCCAGCAGCAACTAAGATCTGTAGCATTGCTTGTTATTGCTTTGAGTACATCCTTTGTTATAGTATCACCCTCATTCCAGGAATAAACCTCGGGCTCATAATATATTCCGCTATTTGTCGCTTTAGGCTCTCCATATATGTCAATAAGTGCAGTTACTATTTCGTAGTAGTTGTCGGCAGAGATCTTTTCCATTGCCCGAATTCCGTCGTAGTCATCACCTTCGTGAGTACTTGCGAAAACATTTGTCATTTCCGGTTTGCCGGGTGAAAATTCGTATTTATAAGTTTTTCCGTAAAAATTGCCCGTGTTGCCGTTAGCTTTGCTGTATTGACCAAAGCCGTAAGAAAAAGATAATCCATTTGCCGATTCACCATATCCTATACTTGAAAGCTCACGTCCGAATAATAGCGGAACGGTATCATTGTTTTCGGTGTAGTGAAAGGGAATTGAAAAGTATTTTTGTTGGGTTATGTATGAATCCGTTTCTGATGTCGGATAGTTTGATAAAGTATTGTTTTCCAAAAGCTCGTCAAAGAGGGCGGATCCGGAGTCGGGTTCAAACAGGAAATTCTTGAATGCCGATTCAAGATAACTCTTTCCGCCTTCATAATCTGTGGCTTTAAGATTATTAACTATCTCCTCTAATTCCTTCATTCCAAGTTCCTTTTCAAATGCCGACACGCCGGAGACAGATGTGTCATTTTGTGATTCTTCTGTCATAGTTTCGGAACTGCTGTCTGTCACAGCATCGGTTGTTCCCTCATCTGTTGATGAAGAACTGCTCTCGCTCTCCACCACCGAGCTTGAATCCGCCTTGTCTTTCTTTGACTTGCTCTTGCTGCTGCCCTCGCTGTCACCGCAGGCGGTGAGTGCAAGCATTGCCGCTGCTGCAAGAAAGCTTATTAGTCTTTTCTTGTTCATATTGTTTTCCTCCAATCATAACATATATGGACAAGTATAGTATATATGTATATATATACTGTTAAGAAATGATGAACGCACCGTAAATCCACGAAATGTAAGCTCATACAGCAAAAAAAGAACCTCCCAAAGGGAGGCTCTTAAAGCAAATGCTTTTTAATAATAACTAACCGCCTTGCCGCCGCACGAGAAAAGAAAACCCGCACATATGCAGGTGGGTGCCAGCCCAACAGGTTCACGCTCCCTTCGTCCGTAGCCGTGATCAGCCCAAAGGGCGGTCATGGTCGGGAGGTCTGCAATCCGCTGCCGGAGATAACCCAGCTCCCTATTAAGAAGTGTTGGATCATAATGCCCGTGCTTTATCGGACAAGGCAGAAAGAAATCAGCTTTTCTTTACTGATATCAGTATACCACATTACAAGCAAAAATGCAATATGTATTTAATACAAATAGATGTTCCAAAATTTGTACATTTCACTAAAATCAAGCTGTTTTGGGGAATGGGGGAGGTTATTCGTCCTCGTCCTCATCGTCGTAGTCAAACATTTCCTCCAGCTTCTTCATGAACACCGCACCGACTCTGTCGTATTCTTCATCGTCGTCGATAGTCACCATTATCTCTTCCTCGTCGGTGTATTCGCTCTTTAAGATTATAACAGCGCCGCTGTCCTCCAGCTGCTCCTGCCCGTCTTCATAATAAGGTGTAAGTGCATAGTATGTCTCGCCCTCGAATTCCATTGAATCGAGCAGCTCGAACATCTGCTCCTTGCCGTCCTCATCTGTAAGCGAATAAAGATCAGGTCTGTATTCCTCGCTCATAGCCTCAGCCTCCTTAAGTCAAAACAAGCAGCGCCCAAAAATCCTTTAAGCACTGCAACACTATAATTATACTACAATAAAAAACAAAAGTCAAGCGCCTTTTTGTAAAGGTAATGTTAAATAAAAAAGTTGAAAAAAATTCAAAAAAACTATTGACAAACACCAAAAAGTGTGCTATACTGTATTCAAGGAAAGAGGAAAGGGGCTAAACGAAAGGGGCAGCTCGATACAGACCGCTGGTAGGAGGCCGGGTCGATAAGCTGCAGATCGTGGTCAGATGCCCAAGAGGTCATAGCAATGATCTCCGGAAACGTATATTTCCCTTCCTTATCTAAAGTGGTTCGGAATCAGGCCGGTGGTGGAAGTGAGTCCACTTAATTTGAAAAGTCTGCCACGGTCCCGTTAACATACTTTAAATCTACTGAAAGGAGCTTGAGCCCATGGACAATTTAGAACCAAAGAGCATCCGAAGGCTCGGCGACACAGGACTTGTTTAAAGTGGGGCATAAAGACCCGGGTTTACAGACCGGCTGGCCCAAGTGAATGATAAGAATTTAAGTCTGTCGCCGATACCTTCACAGCTTTCCCACCAATCGTTTATGATGCGGGGTGCTCGAAGTATCAGCGATATTTTTATATCCTTTTTACAACTGAATATTTGAAACTTTTATATAAGGAGTTGGTTTTTATATGATCAGCTTAACGAGGTTTCAGAAAACATTTTAGAATGGAGTGAGTCCCATGTACGACTTAAGTGAGGTTTCGCATAATCTATAGGAAAAGGTGAATCCAATGGAACTTTAGTCAGCTCACAGTTTGATCTGAGTCTTCAGACTTGGATCCGGTGTGATAAAATTTAATAAGAATTTCTAAGCGAACCTTTTGAAGGGAGTGGTGGATATGAGTAGTATGATTGTCCACAAGATTTCTCTGAATATCTGAAAGTTAGGGGTGATTCCGCCGAGAAATTCAGCTTGGCGCCTGGAATGACGGGGCGCATAGGATCTAAATTTACACGAAAGGTTTGAGTCCAATGGCATAGCAATTTGGCTTTTAACAATGACCAAATACTTTAAGAAAGGGTTGTTTCCGATGGCTTGACGTAAACGCAGGCTGATGATTTTAAATACGACGAAAGGAAACTATTCCAATGGCTATGTAAATTTTTTCTCGACTAAATTATTATCAAGTAGGAGTGGTGCATATGTTACGGTTTAAATGCACATTAACGAATATCTGAAAGATTGGAGTGAGTCCACCCGAAAGTTTAGTCAGGTGCTAAATGCGGCACAGGAAAATTTGTAAATTCGAGGCAGGCCTTAATTATCTGGTGCCTGCCTCTTTTAATTGCCTTTCACGGCCTTTGACGTGAGTCTGTAAGACCGTGAGTGGCCGCTTTGCTTAACTTTTAACACAGTGTGCGCCTTCGCATATAATGTTCTTACAGGCACGGCCCTGCGAGGATATAGCGATGAAAGTGTTTATCAGTGAGCAGTATTTTCGGCGGCCGCCTGATAATATAAATATCAGCCCGGGGTCTGACCTCGGGCTTTGGTTTTTTTATGAGTTTTTGTTCTTTGCGTTTTCGAGCTTTATCTCACGGCGTATCCTGTCGGCTACTATGAATATGAACTCTGAATTTGTCGGGCTGCTCTCTAAAAGCGTTGAATGAACGCCGAAGTATTTCACCTTTATCTCGGGCGATACCTTCTTCCAGCTGCGGCCTATCGCCGTCCTTACACCACGCTCGATGCAGGAGGGCTTGGCACCGTGTATCTTTGCTACCTTCGGGTAAACAGTCTTTGATATTCTTCTTACCATGTCCGGCTCGCTTATAAGAAGGATAAGTATGCTCCTGAGATATCTGTAGCCGCAGTAGTTGGGCGTTATGCCAAGCTCGCATAAAGCGTAGCTCACCCTCTCGTATAGCTCGCTCTCGTAGCTTATCCTGTGCCCCATGCTGGTGCCCAGCATCTTTTCAAGCGAGTTTATCACGGCCTCAGCATTAGCATCTGCCGGTAAAACTGCATCAGCACCGGTGCTTAAGTATCTGTCTCTCTCGCTGCCGCTGCCGTGCGCTAAGACTATAACCTTAGCCCCCGTGCTGCATTTCTTCGTCTGCTCTATATAGTGTATAGTTTCTTTTACTGTCAGCTGCTCGTCAATGACTGCTGCGTCCGGCTTGAACGTTACGTCCGCCTGGTATATCTCGTCTGCGTGCGGGTCGGTGCATTTTACACGCTGGCCGGACATCGCAAGACGGTCTGTCAGTTCATTTTTCGTTAAAGTTTTTGTCGGCAAAAGAAATTTGTAGCTTTGCATTTTACTTCTTACTTCCTCTCGTAACTTGAAATTTTGCGAAAGGTATTATATCACAAAATTTGCCTTTTGAAAAGTGTTTTTCTGAAAAATCGGATTTGTGTTAAAAAATCGGCGGCGCTGTTTGTCGAAATGTCAGCTACTTTTTATTTCTGCCGAAAGTATTCTTTGAAAATGTGATGTGCAAAAGCTGTGTAAAAGAATTCATAAAATAGTTATTGACAAACGGGGAATTATGTAATATAATATTTGTGTTATATCAAAAAGGCATTGACGGAGATAGTAGGCGTGTAAAATAAAGCCTCAGCGAGCTGCGGAGAGTGTGAGCGCAGCGCAAGTAGTTGCACGGTGAAGATCACTCCCGAGCTGCAGCCCGAAAGGTGACGAGTAGGCGCTGTCGTATTCCCTGCGTTAAGGGGTGGCATATGATGGTATGTGAAATGGTGGTAATAAGCGTAAGTTTTCCTTGCGTCCGTTTTCGGGCGTGGGGTTTTTATTTTGTAGAAGGAGTGTGTTGTAAGTGTACAGAAAGGTCGAGAACAATCTTAACTTCGTGCAGAGAGAAAAGCAGATAGAGCAGCTGTGGAAGGATAAGGATATCTTCAATAAGAGCATGGATACAAGAAAGAAGGGCGAGAGCTATGTCTTCTACGACGGCCCCCCTACAGC
>CACYDO010000277.1 GCA_902773165.1 uncultured Ruminococcus sp.
ATCTTGTATTTTTCAAGAAACTCGCTGTACTTCTCCTGCTCTGTATCCTCTTTTACCTTAATGATAACCTTAGTGCCGACGGAATCCTTTTCGATCTCGGTGATCTCGTAGCCGTCTACACCCGAGCTCTGCCACTGATAAGCTGTATCGCAGCCATATTTTTTAGTCTGTACGGTGATCTCATCGGCTACCATGAACGCAGAATAGAAGCCTACGCCGAACTGACCGATAATATCTACGTCTTCGGTTTTGCCATTCTCCTGCTTGAATTTAAACGAACCGGAATTTGCGATAGTACCGAGATTTGCGTCAAGGTCATCTTTATCCATGCCGATACCATTATCGGAAACGGTGATAATGCGGTTATCTTTATCAACCTCAATATAGATCTTGAATTCGTCCTTTGCAATACCGACATCAGAATCGGTCAAGGAAATATAATAAAGCTTGTCGATAGCGTCGCTTGCGTTAGAAATTATCTCGCGCAGGAAGATCTCCTTATGTGTGTAAATTGAATTGATCATCAGGTCGAGAAGTCTTTTCGACTCCGACTTAAATTCTGTTTTTGCCATTTCGGATTACCTCTTTATTAGTTTTTAGCACTCTTAGTCTTTAAGTGCTAAAATAAATATAGCTCAATTTTTCGTTTTTGTCAATAGGATAAATAAAAAACTTTTTGTGAATGACCGGATATGCACGCTGAACAGACGATAAAATTTCCGGCTTGGATTTTGATCTCTCATATTTAGTTTTCTGAGTGCAAATTGTTTTTACAATTGTTATTCAGTATTTTATATTTATGATATTACTCATATAAATTCTTTTATTTAAGAAAAAATTAATTTTTTTGAGTAATAATAACAAAAATATCAAATAAATTATTGAAAATCACCTTATTTTATGTTAAAATAGGAATATAAAGATATAAAATTTTGATAAACACAAGAATTGGCGCATGGTTTGAAAACGAATTCCCGTTTTATGCACGGCAATATTGCCTTCTGATCCTTGTTGAAATGGATGTGACAGTATGATTTACATAACCGGAGATACTCACGGAGATTATGACGATTTCTTGTTCCGTATGAAGCAAACCAATATTGGTCGGGGGGATACTGTGATCGTATGCGGTGATTTCGGATTCATCTGGAATACGCCATACGAGCGAAATGTTCTCGGGTGGCTGACCTCAGAACCATATACAATAGCGTTTGTTGACGGAAATCATGAGGATTTTGATCTGCTCAAAACATTCCCTACAATGATGTGGCGCGGCGGCAAGGTTCACAGGGTATCGGGCAATATATACCACTTAATGCGCGGTCAGCACTTCTTTATTGAAGGGAAAAATTTCTTCACTATGGGAGGAGCATACTCAATAGACAAGGCTTTGCGTGAGGAAGGAAAGTCCTGGTGGGCTGATGAGCTGCCCTCTGCCGAGGATTATAATGCTGCAAATCAAACGCTCGAAAAGCTGGACTATACCTGTGATTATATTCTTACCCATACTATTCCCACATTTGCGATCAGGGAAATAGGCGTAGAGCCTGATTCTCATGATGCGGAGCTTACGAACTATTTTGAAGGACTTTACGGAAAAATGCAGTTCCGCCGTTGGTTTGCAGGTCATTTTCACGTTAATAAGGTCGTTCAGAATAAGATACAGATACTTCACGATCAGGTCGTAATGCTCAGATAACCAATATCATAGCTGTTACTTACATAAAATTCACAGCGCCCGGCTTTGTACCGGGTGCATTTTATTAGCAAACGGTATAAACAGCAAAGACCTGAGTTCCGGAAGCACGCATTTTTTGTAGGTTTGTAACGACTTTTACAGAGTTTTATCGCTAATTTTCTTCTTGACAATCTGTAAAAAATCGGTTATAATATTCCTGTTGTTCGGAAAACGGGCAATATCCTTGCTCCGAGAAAAACGGAGCCAAAGTCCAGAAGGAGGTGCAAAAGACAATGGAAAAGTTACAGTATGATTATGAGTCTGTGCTTGTAGTTTCCGCAAAGCTCGGTGAAGAGGGCGCTATGAAGGTAGTTGATTACTTTAAGGGCGTTATCGAAAGACACGCTACACTTACCGGTATCGACAACTGGGGCAAGAGAGCTCTCGCTTACGAGATCAAAAAGGAAACAGAGGGCTACTACGTTCTCTTCAACTTCACAAGCGACGCTGATTTCCCGGCTGTCCTTGACAGAAGATACAAGATCACAGACGGCGTTCTTCGTTCATTGATCATCAAAAAAGATGAGAAGACTGATAAAGAACCCGCAAAGGCAGTATCCATCGAGAAGACAGAGGCTTAATGACCCGGGAGGCAATATTTAAATGCTGAATGTTGTTGTACTTATGGGAAGGCTTACAGCCGATCCTGAGCTTCGTACAAGCTCGAACGGAACTAACTACTGCCGTTTCTCCATTGCTGTAGACCGCAGTTTCGTAAGAAGCGGCGAAGAGCGAAAGACCGATTTCTTCAACTGCGTTTCGTGGGGAAGAACAGCTGATTTTATTTCACGCTACTTCACGAAGGGTCAGATGATCGCGGTTCAGGGCTCTTTGCAGACAGGTTCTTACACTAATCGCGACGGCGTGAAGGTCAACACAGTTGACATCAACGTAAGCGACGCGAACTTTACGGGCAGCAAGAGAGAAAGCGGCGGCGCAGATCAGAGCAGCTACACCGGCAGCGCTTATCAGGGCGGCGGTTACTCAGACAGACGTGCGCAAAACGCACCGTCCGCACCGAGTGCGCCTGCACCAACTTATTCAAGCGGCAGCGCCGACGACTTCATTCCTACTCCGGTAGATGAAGATCTCCCGTTCTGATCTTGAATCTTGAATTTTTTTGATGAATCTAAATGAAAGGAGCGATAACCATGGCTGACAGACCCGAGAGAGACAACCGCAGAGGCGGACGCAGAGGCCGCAGAAAGGTATGCGCATTCTGCGAGAGCAATGTCGCTGTGATCGACTATAAGGATATCGGC
>CACYDO010000278.1 GCA_902773165.1 uncultured Ruminococcus sp.
AAGTTGGGAGATATTGTTTTGTGGCTGTTCCGATTTATCTTTGCTGTGAAGAGTAATTGGTCTGCGCGATTTATAGTAAACGTCATTGAAAATTTCTTATTAAGCAAAATTATTCATTGTGGAGCGATAGTGTAGAAATTCAATTCCTATATCCGCACTTCATATTAACCATCGTTTTATGCAAGAAATTGTTTCGTTAACTATAGATTACCTGCAGCTGTATGCGCGGAGATCAAATTCGGCTTGGTATTGCCTTATCGGAACTGCCTGCGGCCGCTTGGCCGCCGGAACTGCATGTCGGCACTTGCCGACCGCTTGGCCGACGATTGCTTACACGGTTATTTTCTTGTATGCCTTTTTTCCTCTGCGAACCATTATGCTGCCCTTTTCACGAATGTTATCCATTGATACCGCAGCGGAAACATCTGTGATCTTTTCGCCGTCGATCGAAACGCCGCCCTGCTGAACATTTCTTCTTGCCTCACTTTTCGAAGGAGCAAGAGAAGCTTTTACAAGCAGATCGAGAATATTTATCTCTCCATCGGTAAAATCGCTTTCGTCAAGCTTGGTCGTGGGAACATTTTCCAAGGAAGCGCCGCCGCCGAACAGAGCCTTTGCGGACTCCTGCGCCTTTTTTGCCTCCTCTTCGCCGTGGATAAGCTTCGTAGTTTCAAATGCGAGAATTTCCTTAGCTTTATTCAGCTGTGAGCCTTCAAGCTTTTCCAGCTCTGCGATCTCCTCTAAAGACAGGAACGTAAGCATTTTCAGGCACTTGATAACGTCGGCGTCTCCGATATTTCTCCAATACTGGTAGAACTCATACGGAGTCGTCTTATTCGGATCAAGCCAGAGAGCGCCCTTCTGTGTTTTACCCATCTTTTTGCCCTCGGAGGTAAGAAGCAGATTAATAGTCATTGCATATGCATTTTTTCCGAGCTTTCTTCTGATAAGCTCTGTGCCGCCGAGCATATTACTCCACTGGTCATCGCCGCCAAACTGCATATTGCAGCCGTAGTCCTGATACAAGCGGTAGAAATCGTAGCTCTGCATTATCATGTAGTTGAACTCAAGGAAGCTCAGTCCCTTCTCCCAGCGCTGCTTGTAGCACTCAGCCGCAAGCATTCTGTTGACGGTGAAGTGTGATCCGACCTCGCGAAGAAGCTCGACATAATTTAAGTCAAGAAGCCAGTCCGCGTTATTCACCATAAGAGCCTTGCCCTCGGAGAAGTCAATAAATCTGCTCATCTGCTTTTTAAAGCACTCGCAGTTATGGTTGATCGTTTCCCGCGTCATCATCTGACGCATATCTGTTCTGCCGGAAGGGTCACCGATCATTCCGGTGCCGCCGCCAACAAGAGCTATCGGTTTATTGCCTCCCATCTGGAGTCTTTTCATAAGACAAAGAGCCATAAAATGCCCTACATGAAGACTATCCGCAGTCGGATCGAAGCCAATATAGAAGGTAGCCTTACCTTCATTTACCAGCTCTCGGATATCTTCCTCATCGGTCACCTGCGCAATAAGTCCTCTTGCTTGTAATTCTTCATATAATCCCATCGATCTTATCCTTTCAAAAGAAAATAACCGGAGATACATCTCCCCAAAATATACAATGATATTATAACAGATTACAAATTGTAATTTGTTACTAAACTGTTACGAATAACCGGAATTTATTAAGATTTTGTTAATTTATTACGTTTTTGTAACATTTCACCTTTGTTATTGCAATATAAAAGGCAGCCCATACAGGGCAGTATTTTTGACAATATATTATATCATGCAAATGTACAAATATGCTTCATTCAATTATACCGGGCAGGCGCCCGGGGGCAGTTCCGCCGGACTTTGTTGTGGCGGTTGATTAATCGCCGCGCCGTGGGTTGGCTGCCCATAAATATTTTACACTAACAATTATACCGGCGGCGTGTGTAGGTGTAAAGATGTTAGCGGGCGACCGAAAATGCGGAGACCAACTAACCGTCACGGTAAAGTAAAAACGGACTGCCATGCGGAATTATTTTCCAAATTCATGGCAGTTTTTTTGTATTGTTTTTGTTATGTGTCCTAGATCACATAAACATTGTCCGAAGAATTAAACTCGTCTGTTATTTCGAGCCATTGCGGAGAAATGCTGCTGTTATCGGTGAAAAAAACAGGCAGCAGACCGACGCGGATAGGATCTTCCTTTCGGATAAGCTCGATAAAGCTTTTAGGCGGCAAAAAGCTTGCGGCCTCGTTTTCCCGCGGAACGATAAATATGCAGACCTGATAAAGAAAAAGGTCGCTGCTCTTGCCCGAAATGCGGTTGGCAAGCGCAATGTCGCGCTGAGTTCCTTGTGGGATAGAATCGCTGTTTTCACGAAAAACGGTTCTCATCGACGAAATCTGAAGACGGAAAAAGTTTTTGAATGTTTTGTATCCGTCAGCGTCGGTAAAGAGGCGTATCTCGAAATCCTTCATCGAGTAAATACCGCGTATCACGCCTTTTTGGCTAAGACCTGTAAACGCCTTTGTATCGGTATAGACGTCAGGGTCGGTCACGTAATCGAAAATATTCACCTGAATAAGCCTGCGGGGGTTTATCTTGCAAAGCCCCTTGACGTAGCGATAAACGGCAGCGGCAACGGCTTCATCTTTGTTTGTAGTTCCGTCTTTGATCTCATAACGGAAAACGGACGGTTTAAGGTCGTGCCTTATTATTGAAATACGATTTTTTTCCTCGAAGCAGAGCGTGTCAAGCAGAGAATAATTTGTTGCGGAAGGCAGAGGCGTGCGTTTCCATTGACGAAGAGCGGCGGCTGTGCGTTTTTTCTGTGATTTGAGCACGGCGGCACGCTGGGATTTTTTTGTATAGTCATCGTTTAGCGGTTCAAGCCGCTTTTTTGTTTCCTCTATTTTTTTCTGAAGCTCATTTTTTTCGATCTCAAGCGGCTCAGTTTTTTCCGCGCAGGCTGCTTTGGCTTCAAGCTCAAAGTCGGGCTTTTTAGGTCGTTTTGATTCCATTGCGGCTATTTGCTCGGAGAGGGCTCTGAGTCTTTCCTGTTCGTAAGCGGCGGCAGCGTTGCCTGTTGATATTTCGCGGAAGCGTTTCTTTGAATCAGCGAGTTCCTTTTCGTAAAACGAGTAATCAGTACGGTTGAAGGAAATGCTGTTGTTTATCCTGCTGCGCTCACTTGTGGCGAATTTGATAGAGAGATACTGCAAAACGGCAGAATGATTGAGGTAGCAGTATATCATAAAGTTATATTTTCCTTTTTCAACCTGTTCGTATTTCTCAAAAAGCTCCTTGCGCGCTTTGTCTTTAAGGTATGGGATACGTGACAGCAGCTTTTTAGACAGCTTTGTCAGAAGCAGTCTTCGGAAAAGCAAGGCGCATGCCGCAGAAAACACTATCGTGAACAAAAGCGCGGCAGGGCTTCTATTTGGAGCGAGAACAAATTCGCCGATAAAGAATCCCGGTAGGCAGCCGACAGCAAAAACTGTTATCAGCATAGGTCTTTCACGCAGCGGCAGAGATCTGACAGCGGCGCTTTTTTCGCGCAGAACATGGGTAACGCTTGAAAAAATACCGCCGAACGCAAGCATGGTGAGCGCGGTGTGAAAAAATACGGTTAATGTGTTTGGCTGAAAAATGACAGCGGCAACAGACAATATCGTGCCTATCAAAGCAAAAAACACAGTGCAGATATTTGCCGTCTTTGTAAATATCGGATCGGTAACCTTGCCTTCGAGGAGCTTTTTATAAAAATCAGAGTTATCAAAATCGCTTTCGGCTGTTTCAAGCGAATCAAATCCCGAAAGCCACGAAGCGCAGGTAGCTTTTACGCTTTTTTCGAGCATTTCACTCTGATATTTAGTGAGCAGATTTTTCCTGCGCGCACGTTGGAGAAAACTCAAAGAATCTTCGCTGCGCGGAGGAAAGCTTTTTCCTGAGAAATTGCTGTACCGGAGGCGATCCGCTTTAAGGCGTTCATGCTCTTCGTCAAGGCTTTTAAGGCGATCGGAATATTCGTTGATCTCTGTGCGGACTTTTTTTAATTCACTTGTATGCTTGTCCTTCATCTTTTGTATATCGGCCTGAGCAGTCTGTTCGGCAACAGCTTTCTGATTTGAGATCAGGAAATCGAAACGATCGTTTGTTTTTTTCCACGCTTGTTTTCTTCTGTCAATTTCCGCGTCAATGATCTTTTTGCATTCCTTATCAATATCATCGTATTTTCGCTGCAGCTCTGTAAGCTCTTCTGCAACACTTTTACGTGATCTATCAGCTTTTTCGGCGTTAATGCGAGCCTTTGCAGCCTCTGCGGAGGTTTCCTCGTAAGTATAGACAGAGCCTAAGTAATCGTCATACGTCATATTTTCTATAACAGCGTTATCCGCAGCCGCTGTTCTTTTCTCCATCATAATTACGCACCACCATTCCCGGTAATAAATCTGTTAAAACTATTACAAACATTACATATATTCTACAATAATATCCCCCCTTTGTCAACCGGGCGCCAGGCCGGGCAAGCGCCGGGAGGCAGTTCCGCCCGGCAAGCGCCGGGAGGCAGTTCCGATTTTACTTTGCTGTGGTGGTCAGTTAGTCTCCGCGTTTTTGATTGCCTACTATATTTTACACTAACCCAGGCGCCCGGTGACCACGCATCCACATTCAGTACGCGCATATAGTTTTTTGATGA